>NZ_JBNFOF010000004.1:0-38794 GCF_057364645.1 Janibacter sp. CFPM2_SD2 | reverse complement strand
GCCGGTGGGCAGCGGGGCCCCGGTGCGCTCGGCCTCCTTGATCTCCGCCTCGGTCGGGTCGGCGAAGGACTCGCCGGCCGCGGCCAGCTGACGCTGCCGACGCTCGAGCCACAGCATGCCCAGACCGAAGACGACGACCGCGCCGAGCAGGCCCAGGCCGGGCGCGGCGAAGGTGTTGGTGCCGAAGAACTTCGTCGGGATCGTGTTGTGGATCTGCGGCGAGCCGGGCAGGGCCGCGGTGGCGAAGGTGAAGATGCCCAGCGCGATCGCGGCCGGCATGAGGCGACGCGGGATGTCGGCCTGCGCGAAGAGCGAGGTGGCGATCGGGAAGATCGTGAAGACGACGACCCATGCGCTCACGCCGCCGTAGGTGAGTAGAGCGGTCGCGAGCGTCGTGACGAGGATGGCGAAGCGCGGCCCGAGGACCCCGGAGATCCAGCCGGCGATGTCGTGGGCGTAGCCGCTGACCGTCATCAGCCGACCGAAGATCGCGCCGACGAGGAAGAGCGGGAAGAAGTTGGCCATGAAGCCGCCGAGCGCCGGCATGAAGACCTGCGTGTAGCTGGCGAGCAGCGGCGCGCCCGACATGAGGACGGCGATCGACGCCGCGATGGGGGCGACGGCGATCACGGAGTGGCCGCGGTAGGCCAGCGTGATGAGCAGTGCCAGGGAGATGAAGATGCCCAGGAGTGCAATCGACATTGGTTGCCTTCGGTGTGGGTCGGTGGGTGGACGAAGGGGGTCAGAGCCCGAGGACGAGCCGGTCGCCGACTGCGCGCGAGCAGCACGACATCATCCGGTCGCCGGCTCGGCGTTCGGCTGTGGACAGGACGACGTCGCGGTGGTCGACCGCCCCGTCGAGGACCGGCACCTCGCAGGTGCCGCACAGGCCCTCCTCGCAGTTGGACGGGATCTCCCGGCCGGCGTCCCGCAGGGTCTGCAGGAGGGTGCGGTCGTTGGCGACGACGAGGTCGACGTCGGCGTCCTCCAGGTGCACGGTGAACTCGTGCTCCTGCTCGGGGTCGAGGGCGCCGAGCGTGGAGGAGAAGTGCTCGAAGACGACCGTGTCCTCCGGCCAGTCGTCGCTCCGTGCGGTGAGGTCGTCGATCATCCGCTGGGGTCCGCAGGCGTAGACGTGCACCCGGCCCGCGCGCCCCTCCTCGGCGAGATCCCCCATGAGGCGACGCAGGTCGGCGCGGCCGCCCTCTCCGGAGCAGTGGACCAGCAGGTGCTCCCCGTGCTCGTCGGCGAGCTCGTCGAGGAAGGCCATCCGGGAGCGCTCGCGACCGAGGTAGTGGATCTCGTAGGGGACACCGTCGCGTCGTGCCCGCGCCGCCATCGACCGGATCGGGGTGATCCCGATGCCACCGGCGACGAAGACAAGCCGATGGGCCTGGTCGGGCAGCCGGAAGTGGTTGCGCGGACCGCGGACGGTGAGGACCTCCCCTTCGCGCACGTGGTCGTGCACCCAGGTGGAGCCGCCACGCGACTCCTCCTCGCGCAGCACGGCGATCTCGTAGCGCTCGGGACGCGGGGCGTGCGGGACGGGGCAGCCCTCCGGCTGGACCGGCGCGGGCGGAGCACCGCACAGCGAGTACTGGCGCACGATGCCGGTGTCGCCGCACTCGATGTCGATGTGCGCACCGGGGGTGAAGGCCGGCAGGGCGGTGCCGTCGGCGCTCACGAGGGTGATGTGGCGGACCCCGTCGGCCGCGTCGACCACTCGCTCGACCCGCAGCGGGCGACTGTGGTGCGCCGCCGTCGGCTCGCCGATGTTGACCTGCAGCCGAGGCTGCAGGACCGCGGGGTCGGTGCGCTCGGGGTTGGCCGCCGGGTCCCACTCGACCCACAGGTGCTCCGGCCCGCGGAAGGAGGTGTTGGGCACGTAGGTGAAGTCCTGCTCGGCCAGCCGCATGTGCGGAAGCCGGGAGGTCAGCTCCTCGAGGAAGATCTGCATCTCCATGCGGGCGAGGTTCTTGCCCAGGCACTGGTGGGCGCCGTAGCCGAAGGTCAGGTGGTCGGCTGCGTCGTCACGGTGGACGTCGACGAGCTCGGGGTCCTCGAATCGTCGCGCGTCGTGGTTGCCCGACGACGAGACCATGAGGATGCGTGCGCCCTCGGGGATCGCGACCCCGCCGACCTCGGTGGCCCTGGTCGTGATGCGCCGCCAGGCGGCCTGGGAGCCGTTGTGCCGCAGGCACTCCTCGACGGCGTTGGGGATGAGCGAGGGGTCGGCGCAGATCTGGTCCCAGATGACGCGGTGCTCGAGCAGCAGCTTGACGGCGTTGGCGATGCCGTTGGCGGTGGTCTCGTGCGCGGCGACGATGCCGGCCATCATCATCGAGTGCAGGTAGGAGTCGGTGACGACCTCGGGCTGCTCACGCTGGGCCCGGATGCCGTACTGCATCCACCCCTCGTCGTCGGGGCGCTGGCGCATCCGCTCGAGCACCCCGCCGGCGTACTGCCAGAAGTTGCCGACGGCGTGGGCGACGGCCACCTGCTCCTCGGGCTCGGGGCGCCCCCAGGTGTTGACGGTGTGCGCCACGGAGTACTCCCGCAGCTTCGGCTTGTCGTCGTCGGGCACCCCGAGGAACTCCAGTGCCACGGTGAGCGGGACCTCCCAGAACATCTCGTCGACGAGGTCGGCCCGGCCGGTGTCGACGAAGGCGTCGACGTGCTCGCGGACGAGTCGTCGGACCGCCGGCTCGTGGTGGGACAGGTGCTCGGGTGCGAACGGAGCCATGAGCGCACGTCGTCGTTCCATGTGGGCCGGCTCGTCCTCGTTCACCAGGGTCCGGGCCATGCCGTAGTCGTAGGAGGCGAGCACCGCGTCGGCCTCGTCGCTCGTCGGCGTGATCTTCTCCAGCGCGACCGCGGGGGAGAAGGTGAGGTTGTCCCGGAAGATCGCCTTGATGTCGTCGTAGCGGGTGACGACCCAGTAGCCCAGCTGCGGTGACCAGAAGACCGGCTCCTCCTCGCGCGACCAGGCGACGTAGGCCGGCGGGTCCTGCTGGTAGCCGTCGCCGAAGGGGTCGAAGTCGGCCGCAGCAGCCGACACGGCTCCGGTGATGGGGCAGGTGGTCATGCAGGGCACTCCCTTGTGCGGACAGCGCACGTTGTGTGCGTTCAGCGCACAACCTAGAGCAGGCAGGAGTCCCGGTCAAGACCCGTTGAGCCGGGTGGGGTCAGAGCTGGGAGACGAGGTCCCGAGCCCGCTGCACGTGGGGGAGCAGGCTGTCGATGTCGAGGTCGGCAGGGGCCCCGAGGCGGATGACGCCGATCGAGCCCTCGACCTCGTCGGCGATGCTCCCCGTGCCGATGGCCAGGCCGACGGTGCCCGGCTGGACCTGGCCGTCGGAGACGGCATAGCCCAGCTCGCGGGCGACCCGCACGGCCTCGGCGTCGGTCGCTGCGGCGGGTCGCTGTGCCAGGATCGCGATGCCGTCGGCGCCGTGGGCGATCGGGTGGCGGGTGGCCGATCTGGTAGCTGATGCCGATGGCGCCGCGCGCGCCCGGCTCGGCGACGGCGACGGCGACCGACTCGTCGCGGTCGGCGATCGAGACGAAGGCCGTGCAGCCCGTGCCGTCGGCGAGGTCCTGCACGAGCGGCTGCGCCGCCAGGCGGTACTGGCTCATGAAGCGTCCGGCGTAGGCGAGCGCGCCGGAGCCGAGCCGGTAGAGGCCGTCGCTGCCCTTGGCGACGAGGTGTCGCTGCTCGAGGGTCGCGAGCACCCGGTAGGCCCCGGCGCGGTGCACCCCGAGCTCGTCCGCGAGCGCCGCCGGGGAGGTGCCGCTCGTGCGCCGCGAGATGATCTCGATCGCCTCGAGGCCGCGGTCGAGGGTCTGCAGGGTGCTCATGGCTCCCGGAGTCTACGCAGCAGGCAGGGTCGCCTCGATGGCTGCCAGCAGGCCGAGCGGCGACTCGAACATCGCGTAGTGCCCGGCGTCGGGCAGCACCGTCAGCTCGCAGCCCGGGATCTGCTCCAACCACGTCGCGCGCATCGTCTCCTCGCCGAGGGCCGGGTCGTGGGCGCCGGCGACGGCGCGCACGGGGATGCTCGGCGCGGGCAGCTCGTCGGCGAAGTCGGCCCCGGTCCACGAGGCGAGGTAGCCGGCCACGGCCTCTGGCGTGGAGTGCTCCTGCGAGTAGGCGGTCATCGCGTCGAGCCAGCTGCCGGGGTGCCGGTTGCCCGTCGTGAAGTCGATGATCGCGCGCCGGTTGCCCGGCTCCTGCGCGGCCCCGCCGAAGAGCGCCTGTCCGTCGGCGTCGAGCGGCACGCCGGACGCGGGCACGGGGGAGATGCCGACGATCGCGGTGACGCGCTCGGGGTGCCGGCTCCAGGCGCGCAGCACCATGGCGCCGCCCATCGAGTGACCGATGAGCGCGAAGCTGTCCCAGCCGAGCTCGTCGGCCAGCGTGAAGACGTCGTCAGCGACGTCGTCGACGGAGAAGTCGGTGGCCTCGCCCTGCCGCGCCCCGTAGCCGCGCAGGTCGAGGAAGGCGAAGGTGAAGGCCTCGGTGTCGACGAGATCGGGCAGGAGTCCCCACCCGTCGGCGCCGCCGAACCAGCCGTGCACGGCGATGACCTTGGTCGGGCCGTGGCCCACGAGAGTCGGGGAGATCGTCATTGACCGTCCTTGTCGTCGGGCGCGACGCGGCGGTCGCGCGCAGCTCGTCGAAGTGCTCCGGAGTCTACGCAGGGGCCGGGGGTCGGCGATCGCCACGCAGGAGCCGGCTCACTGCTACGGCGGCGGCCGACGGCGTGTCCGAGTCGGGTGGCGTCGACGTCGTCCTGGTGGCTGCCGCCGACGCAGACGGTCACCCCGTCGTAGTCGGCCAGGGTCCCGACGAGCGTGCGGGCCGCGCGGGCGTCCGGGCGCCGCGGCACGCCGATGACCACGCACCGCGCGGTGTGGGCCGTCAGAGCAGCGGTCCAGGCGTCGGTCGGCAGGTCGGCGCCCAGGTAGACGACGTCGACGCCCAGCCGACGCAGGGCGACGGCGAAGGCGAAGATCCCCAGCTCGTGGTGCGCCCCGGCGGGCAGGCCGACGATCACGCGTGGTCCACCGGTCCGGCTGGCAGCTGCGTCGTAGGCGGCAGCCAGCCGCCGCAGCACGGTGTGCGCGACGAGGTGCTCGCCGGCGACCGTGACCCGGCCGTCGGCCCCACGCCTCGCCGAGCTCGACGAGGGCGGGCATCAGGCCAGTCGTCGACGACCGCCTCGAAGGAGCCGGTGGCGAATCGCTCGTCAAGAACCGCGGCGACCCCGGCCGGATCCATCGCAGCGGCGGCGTCGAGCAGCCGCCGGGTCGCCTCGTCGCCGGACGAAGGCGGTGTGCTGAGGTGCGACGGAGGAGCCTCGACGGTGGGGGCCGTCCGCCCGCGAGGGGGCGGGCGGGTCGGGGGTGGCCGATGGTGCGGGGGAGGGGGACCCCGTGCCGCTGTGACGTCGGCCCGCCTCTGCCGCAGCAGTGCTCGCCGTCCAGCCGTCGGCGACGAGCTCGGCCATCGTGCGCAGCCGCGCCAGCGTCTCGTCGTCGTAGAGGCGGTATCCGGCTTCGGTGCGCTGCGGCTCGACGACGTCGTAGCGACGCTCCCAGGCGCGCAGGGTCGCGGCGGGGACGCCGGTCAGCTCGGCGGCGCGCTTGATCGTGTACATGGGCGGTGGTCCTCGGGCTCCTCTACAGCTGAGGCAGCACTCGGGCGAGTGCCTCCTCGGCGTCGTCCCCGAGTCGCCGCAGCGGGCCACGGAGGAAGGGGGTGGCCAGCTTGGCGAGGCCCTTGAACCTGAAGTCCGCCTCGTAGACGAGCACGCTACCTCCGTCGGGACCCGCACTGATCGACATGGTGTCCTGCACCCCCACCGTGTCGTTGTCGCCGCGCATGACGACCAGGCGGCCCGGCTGCAGGTCGACCGTCACGTAGGTCAGCTCGGTCTGGCGGCCGCGGAAGACCGAGCGGTTGTGGTACCGGCTGCCCACCCCGCCATCGCCCTCGACGAGCGTCGTCTCGAGGGTGCCCGGGTCCCACTCCTCGCTCGTCGTGAAGTCGCTGAGGTACGCGTACACGAGCGCCGGAGGGGTACCGGGGACGGTGATCGTGCGGGTGATCTTCATCGTCGAACCATCCTTGAACAAACATTTGACAAGCGGACGAGAGTCACTCTAGCGTCTGGACAAAGGTTAAACAATCTTTGGACGAGGGTGGCGCCGAACCCCCTTCGAGAGTTGCCCCCCTTCGTCCCCGTCCACCGCAGGAGTCCCGCCGTGACCGACCACCGCGACCCATCGTCCACCGGGCGTCCGCGCGCCGCCGTCGTCGGCGCCGGCGTCTCCGGCCTGACGGCCGCGCACGTCCTGGCCCGCACCCATGACGTCACCCTCTTCGAGGCCGACAGCCGGCTCGGCGGGCACGCCCACACACACACGGTGCCCACGAGCGACGGGGGCAGCCTGCGGGTCGACAGCGGCTTCATCGTCCACAACGAGCGCACCTACCCGCACCTCCTCCGCCTCTTCCGCGAGCTCGACGTGCCGACCCGGCCGACCGAGATGAGCATGTCGATCACCTGCGACGGGTGCGGCCTGTCGTGGGCAGGTGGCCGCGGAGCGGGTGCGGTGCTCGCCCAGCCGCGGCGGGCGCTCGACCCGCGCTTCGTGCGGATGCTCACCGAGATCCCGCGCTTCCACCGCGCCGCCCGGGCCCTGCTCCACGACGAGGGCGCCACGGACGACCCGACGTGGGGCGAGTTCCTCGACCGGCACGGCTTCTCGCGCTACTTCGTCGCCCACTTCGCGCTGCCGCTCGTCTCGTGCGTCTGGTCCTCCGGTGACGAGGACTCGCTCGACTACCCGGCCCGCCACCTCTTCGCCTTCCTCGAGCACCACGGCATGCTCAGCGTCTCCGGGTCGCCGACCTGGCGCACCGTCGTCGGCGGCTCGGCCACCTACGTCGACGCGCTCACCGCGCGACTGCCCGACGTGCGCACCGGCTCGCCGGTCACCGCGATCACCCGGCACGACGACGGGGTCGACGTGCGCACCGCCGGTGGGGGTTCCCTTCGGGGCTCCGCACCCGCCGAGACCTTCGACAAGGTCGTCGTCGCCACGCACGCAGACCAGGCCCTCGCCCTCCTCGCCGACGCGACCCCGCAGGAAAAGGAGGACCTCGCCGCGATCCGCTACACCCGCAACGAGACCGTGCTGCACCGCGACACGAGCCACCTGCCGCGGGCGCGGCGGGCGCGCGCGTCGTGGAACTACCGCAGCGCCACGTGCGGCGGCGCGCTGCAGCCGCGGGTCAGCTACTGGATGAACCGCCTCCACGGGTACGACGAGGGCGGTGACCAGTTCCTCGTGACGCTCAACTCCCCGACCCCCTTCGACGAAGGGGACGTGGTCGCCCGGATGGACTACGCGCACCCGGTCTTCACCCGGGAGGCGGTGGCCGCGGCCGCCCGCCTGCGCACCGCGGGCGGCGACCGGCTCGCCTTCGCCGGCGCGCACCTGGGCTGGGGGTTCCACGAGGACGGGTGCCGCTCGGGTGTCGAGGCGGCACAGCGGCTCGGGGGCTCGTGGTGACCACAGCAGCGACCCGCACCGACCTGCCGACCCTCCCGAGCCTGGTCGTCGGGACCGTGAGCCACACCCGCCGCACGCCGCTCGAGCACGCCTTCGCCCACCGCCACTACCAGTGGCTCGTCGACGTCGCGACCTGCCGCGGCACCGCGGGCCGCTGCGGGCGCTGACCCGCATCGAGGCCCGCGACCACCTCGACGGCGGTCGGCTCGGCGGCGGGATCCGGGGCGACCTCGAGCGCTTCCTCGCCCACCGCGGCGTGCAGCTCGAGGCCGGTGACCGCGTCGTCATGCTCGCGCACGCGCGGGTGCTCGGGCACGTCTTCGACCCGCTCACCGTCTACTGGTGCCTCGCGCCCGACGGGCGGCTGCGGGCCTGCGTCTTCGAGGTGCACAACACCTACGGCGAGCGGCACGCCTACCTGCTCGACGTCGACGCGAGCGGTCGCGCGCGGACGGACAAGGCGTTCTACGTCTCGCCGTTCAACGACACCGAGGGGGAGTACGCGGTCTCGCTGCGGCTCGACCCCGAGCGGGTCACCGTGACCGTCGGCCTCGACCGCGACGGTGCCCGGGTGCTCACCGCGACGACGACCGGGGTGCCGCGTGCGGCGACGGACGCCGCGGTCGTGGGCACCGCCCTTCGCCACCTGCTCATGACCTGGCGCGTCAGCGCGCTCATCCGCATCCACGGCATCCGGCTGTGGGCGCGACGCCTGCCCATCCAGCCCCGCACTCCCCACCCACAGGAGCATGTCCGATGACCACAGCCCCCGCCCTCGACCAGCCGCTGTGCCTGCGGCGTCCCTCGCTGCGCCCGTGGTGCCTGCGGGCGCACCTGGCCCGCCCGATCCTCGCCGCCGTGCTGCGACGGGGCGCCGGTGCGGGTGACGATGCCCGACGGCACCGAGCTCGGCGGCGCCGACGACCCGGACGCGCCCACGCTGCGCATCCTGCGGCCGACCGCGCTCTTCGAGCGGATGGCCCACCACCCGAAGATCGGGCTCGGCGAGGGCTACATGGCCGGGGACTGGGACGCCGCGCCCGGTACCGACCTGGCGGACGCGCTGCTGCCCTTCGCGCAGCGGATGACGACCCTCGTGCCCCCGGGGCTGGCCCGGTGGCGGCGGGTCGTCGACCGGCGCATCCCGACCTCGACGCGCAACACGCTGCTCGGGTCGCGGACCAACATCGAGGCGCACTACGACCTGAGCAACGAGCTCTTCGAGGCCTTCCTCGACGAGACGCTCAGTTACAGCTCCGCGCTCTTCGACCGCTCGCGACCGCTCGCGGAGCAGAGCCTCGAGGAGGCCCAGGCGGCGAAGATCGAGGCGGTCCTCGACACCGCCGGGGTGCGCAAGGGGTCGCGCGTCCTCGAGATCGGCACCGGGTGGGGATCTCTCGCGATCGCCGCCGCGCGCCGAGGCGCGCAGGTCACGACGATCACGCTCTCGCGGGAGCAGGCCGAGCTGGCCCGTGAGCGCATCGCGGCTGCGGGCCTGGCCGACCGGGTGTCCGTGCGGCTGCAGGACTACCGCGAGGTCCAGGGACAGTTCGACGCGATCGTCAGCGTCGAGATGATCGAGGCGGTCGGTGAGGAGTACTGGCCGACCTACTTCCGCGCGATCGACGACCTGCTCGCGCCCGGAGGGGCCGCGGCGATCCAGGCGATCCTCATGTCGCACGAGCGCTACCTCGCGACGCGGCGCTCGTACGGGTGGATCCAGAAGCACATCTTCCCCGGCGGGCTCATCCCGTCGGGCGAGGCGATCGAGGAGACGACCGCGCGCCACACGTCGCTGCGCGTGACGTCGACGAGCCGCTTCGGCCGCGACTACGCGGAGACGCTGCGGCGCTGGCGGCAGACCTTCCTCGCCGAGTGGCCGCGGATCGCCGGGGCGGGCTTCGACGAGACCTTCCGCCGACGGTGGGAGTTCTACCTCGCGTACTGCGAGGCGGGCTTCGCGGCCGACTACCTCGACGTGGCGCAGATCCGTCTCGAGCGAGAGGTGACGGCATGAGCAGCCTTGTCGGACAGCGGATCTGGGTCGTCGGAGCCTCGAGCGGCATCGGCGCGACCCTCGCGGAGGAGCTGCACCGGCGCGGCGCGATCGTCGCGATCAGCGCCCGTCGGGTGGAGCGGCTCGAGGAGGTCTCGCAGGGTCGCTTCGTGACCGTGGCGCTCGACGTCACCGACGCCGAGGAGACGCGGCGCGCGGCCGACGAGGTGCGCGAGGCGATCGGACCGATCGACACCGTCGTCCACGCCGCGGGGTACTGGCACAGCTTCACCGCCGACGAGTGGCTGCCCGAGGAGTTCGACAAGCACGTGGCGGTCAACCTCACCGGGCTGGGCAATGTCATCTCGGCGACGCTGCCGCAGATGGTCGCCGCCCGTCACGGTCACCTCGTGGGCATCGCCTCGGTCGCCGGCTACCGGGGGCTGTCCGGGTCGGAGGCGTACGGTGCGACCAAGGCCGCACAGATCAACCTGCTGCAGTCGATGCGCGCCTCGCTCGCGAAGAAGGACGTCAGGGTCACCACGGTCTGTCCGGGATTCGTCCGCACCGAGATGACCGAGACCAATTCCTTCCCCATGCCCTTCATCATCGAACCCGAGGAGGCGGCCACGTGGATCGCCGACGGGATCGAGGAGGACAAGGTGGAGGTCGTCTTCCCCCGCCGCATGGCGGTAACGATGAAGCTCGCACGGGTGCTGCCCGAGCGCGTGTGGGCGACGATCACGGCCAGGCTGGCCCGCTCCTCGTGACGCTCCGCCCCGTCCGGGAGCTGCGGGCCTTCGTCGCGGCCGCGCTCGTCGAGCCGGTACCGCGTGACCACGCGGAGAGCCCGGCGGTGCTGCGTCGGCGGCAGCTCGTCACGCTCGTGACGCTGGTCGTCGGGGCCGTCGTGCTCGGCGTGACGCTGCGGATCGAGCCGGGCGACGACCGCTTCTACGTCGGCGGACTCGTGCTGGCGCTCGTCTGGGCCGTCGGGGGACTGGCGGCCGGCCGGCTGCACGTCGGGTGGGCGCACACGCGTGAGGAGGGCTTGGCCCGTCCGGTGGTCCAGCCGGTCGCGCTCGCGGTGCTCATGGTGGCGCTCTTCCTCGCAGGCGCCGTCGTCGTGGGGGCCGTGCCGTGGCTCGCCGAGCGGGTCGACGACGTGCTCGACCACGCCCGCTACGGCTCGCTGCCGCTCGTCTGGGCGATCACCGTCGTCACCGGGGTCGCCGAGGAGCTCTTCTTCCGCGGGGCGCTCTTCGCCGCGGTGCAGCGGCACGCCGTCGCCGTGACGACCGTCGTCTACGGGCTGGTCACCGCGGCGACCGGCAACCTCATGCTCACCTTCGCCGCGCTCCTGCTCGGCCTGCTCACCGGTGCCCAGCGCCGGGTCACCGGCGGCGTGCTCGCGCCGATCATCACGCACGTCATCTGGTCCAGCTCGATGCTCTTCCTCCTGCCCCCCACTCTCGACCTCCTGAGGTGAACCCATGACCACGTCCGCGGACACTCCCTTCGCCACCGGCAGCGAACCCGGGACGGCGCTCGTCACCGGCGCCACCGGCTACATCGGTGGGTTGCTCGTGCCGCGCCTGCTCGACGAGGGCTGGACCGTGCGCGTGCTCTCCCGGTCCGAGGCGCGGGTGCGCGAGCACGACTGGGGTGCACGGGTCGACGTCGTCGAGGGTGACGTGGGGGAGGTGCAGGACGTGCGGCGCGCCCTCGACGGGGTCGACGTCGCGTACTACCTCGTGCACTCGATGGACGGCGGTGGCGACCTGGCGCGGCGCGACCGGCGGCTCGCCGAGGGGCTTCGCGGGTGCGGCGGCCGTCGCCGGGGTCGATCGCATCGTCTACCTCGGCGGGCTGCACCCCGAGGGCGCGGACCTGTCGGTACACCTGGCCTCCCGGGTCGAGGTGGGTGAGGTCTTCCTCGAGTCGCCGGTGCCGGCTGCGGTGCTGCAGGCGGCGGTCGTGCTGGGGGACGGGTCGGTCTCCTTCGACATGCTGCGCTACCTCACCGAGCGGCTGCCCGTCATGATCGCGCCCAAGTGGCTGCGCAACCGGATCCAGCCGATCGCCGTCGACGACGCGCTGCACTACCTCGTGGGGGCAGCGCGGCTGCCGGCGGAGGTCAACCGCAGCTTCGACATCGGTGGTCCGGAGGTGCTGACGTACGAGCAGATGATCCAGCGCTTCGCCGCGGTGACCGGGCTGCGACGCCGGGTGGTCCTGGGGGTCCCGGTGCTCACGCCGTGGCTGGCGAGCCACTGGGTGGGGCTCGTGACGCCGGTGCCCGAGGACGTCGCCAAGCCGCTCGTCGGCAGCCTCGTGCACGAGGTGGTGCGGCGCGAGCACGATCTCGACGAGCTCGTGGGTCTGCCCGACGGTGGGCTCGTGGGGTTCGACGACGCGGTGCGGCGGGCGATGCGCGGCACGCGTCCGGACCACGCGCTGCGGGACGTCCTGACGGTGACGGCCGCGACGGTGGCGAGCGCCGGACTCGGGACGCTCGCGACCCAGCCGGACAGCCGGTGGTACCGCTCGCTGGACCTGCCGTCGTGGCAGCCGCCGAAGCTCGCCTTCCCCCTCGTCTGGACCCCGCTGTACCTCGACATCGCTGCGACGTCGATCGCGACGCTCACGCGGCTCGAGGACGAAGGGCGCATCGAGGAGGCGGCTCAGTACCGGCGGGCGCTGTGGACCAACCTCGTGCTCAACACGGGGTGGAGCGTCGTCTTCTGGCGGGTGCGTCGTCCGGCGCTGGCGGCTGGTGAGGCGGTTGTGCTGGCGGCCAGCTCGGCCGACCTGGCCAGGCGGGCCGGGGCGGCCGGTGGTCGGGCGCGGTGGGCGCTCCTGCCGTATGCCGCCTGGACCGCCTTTGCTGCGGTCCTGTCGACGGCGATCGCGCGGCGAACCGGTAGGCGGTTCAGGGGCAGGTCAGGGGGTGGTCGCGGCCGGGTCAGGTTGTGCGGAGCGTCTGGCCGCCGTTCGCGAAGGGGGTACCGCTCGCCTCACTACCGAGCGGTCACCCTTGGGGCGCAATGGTGCTCGGCGGAAGCCTGCGCGGACCACCGACAAAGGAGTCGTCCCATGCAGAACCCATCCGACGAGACCCCCGCCAACTGCCGCGCCGCGCCTTCCTCGGAGGCGTGGGCGTCGCCGTCGTGGGGGTCGCCACCGCGCAGGACACCGGTGCCTTCGCGCGCTCGTCCTCCCCTTCGTCCACTCTGACCGGAGCGGCGATCCCCGCCGCCGACATGGATCCGCTGGACCTGCTCAAGCGGATGCTGTCGTACGACACGCAGAACCACGGCGAGGGCGGCAACACCCGGCCGCACGCCGAGATGCTCAAGGCGGTGTGGGAGCGCGCCGGCGTGACGGCCGAGATCATCGACACCCCGCAGCCGGACAACGTCCACCTGCTCGCCCGCATCCCCGGGAAGGGCAGCGAGAAGCCGCTGCTCATCCTCGGCCACTCCGACGTCGTGCCCGTGGAGAAGGAAAACTGGGACGTCGACCCCCTTCGCCGGCGAGGTCGTCGACGGCGAGATCTACGGGCGCGGTGCGCTCGACATGAAGGGCGCCAACTCCGCGATGATCAGCGCCCTGCTGCGTCACCTCGACGAGGGCGCCACCTTCGACCGCGACATCATCGTGCTCACCGACTGCGACGAGGAAGCCGGCTCCTACGGCTCGGGCTGGCTCGCGGAGAACCACTGGGACAAGATCGACGCGGGTTGCGTTCTGACAGAAGGCGGTTGGTTCCTCGCGCAGAGCGACAAGACGACGCCGATGCTCATCACCGCCACCCGGCAGGACAACGTCTACTTCAACATCGACATCGTCGCGAAGGGCACCGCCACCCACTCGTCGAAGCCGATGCCCGACGACTCCGCGGTCGTCACGCTCTCGCGGGCGCTGACGACGCTCGGCGAGTGGGAGGCGCGGGTGGCGCTCACCGACGTCACCCGCGAGTACTTCCAGGCGCTCGCCGACGCGACGACCAACAGGGACTTCGCCAAGGCGATCCGCCTGATGCTCAAGGCGAAGAGCCAGCCCTCGCGCGAGCGGGCCGCCGCGCTCGTCGTCAAGCACTCCGACTACCCCTATTTGCACCGCGCGCTGCTGCGCACGACGCACGCCTTCGTCATCCAGGAGGCGGGGTACAAGGAAAACGTCATCCCCTCGGAGGCGACGACGCGCGTCAACTGCCGCGGGATCCCCGGTGGGGAGAAGCCGCGCGACTTCCTCGCCGCGGTGCGCAAGCTGCTCGCGGACAAGGAGGTCGAGGTCGTCCTCGCCGGCAACCCCGGCGAGAGCGAGGAGCAGGTGCTGGCTCGGCTCGACAAGACCTGGGCGACGCCGCCGGCCGACATCGACACCGACCTGTGGCGGGCGCTCGAGTCGGCCGCGGAGGAGACCTACGACGGCACCCCCTTCGCCCCGGCGCTCTTCGAGGCGGGCACGAGCCTCGGTCCGTGGCGGGAGAAGGGTGTGCCCGGCTACGGCGTCTACCCCTATGTGCTGAGCAACGAGCAGCTCATCGGCATGCACGGCAACAACGAGCGGATCTACGTCGAGGCGCTCCAGCAGGGCAGCGACTACATGTACGAGGTCTTCGGCGCGCTGCGGGTCTGACCCGGACAGGGGAGCGGGGTGCGTGGTAGTCATCGAAGGTGCCTCCTGACGAAGTCCACGCGCTCCGCTCCTACCGCCGCACCGCCGCCTGGGTCTTCCGCGGCGGTGCCGCTCTGCTCGTCGCGATCGTCGTCGGCACGGTCGCGGTGGCCCTCGGCGCCCAGGATCGCCGCGAGCACTTCCTCGGGCAGAGCGCACACAGGCAGGCGACGGTCGTCGGCGTCGACGCGGGTGGTCTGTGCGGCCGGAGCGCCCAGCGCGAGCACCACTACACGCTCACCTGGGACGAAGGGGGCGCCTCCCGTCAGGAGACCATCACCCGTTGCGGGAGTGGCGAGTACGACGTCGGTGAGCGCGTCGAGATCTGGTCGACGTCGGGCATGCCCTACACGGAGTCCGCGCTGGTGTGGCGACTGCTCGTCGGCGGCATCGCCCTCGTCTTCCTGCTGCTGGCGGCCGGGGCGCTGTGGCAGGAGCGCCGCCTGCGTCGTGACGTCGACGCGGTGCTCGGCGGGGCGCAGCCGGCGACGTCGTATGCGGTGGCGGACCTGTCGCGGTGGTGGCTGCCCTTCCACCGCACCGTGTACCCGAAGGGGGCTTCCGGCCCGCACCCGCCACCCGGGACCGTGTACCCCCTTCGCCTGGGGAGGCGCGGTCGGCCGCGTGGGCTGACCCTGCACGTCGCGCCGGACGGGTCGCGGCGGTGGTACTCGACGTGAGGGGCGCCGCGCCCGTTTGCGACGATGGCGCGATGACCTCTCTGCACGATCGCCTCGACCTCACCCACGGGCCCGCGTGGGCCAACCGGCTCACCCTCGCGCCGCTCACCAACACGCAGAGCCACGCGGACGGGACGCTCTCGGACGACGAGTACCGGTGGCTGGTGGCGCGGGCCGAGGGCGGCTTCGGCATGACGATGACGTGCGCGACCTACGTGGCGCGCGCGGGGCAGGCGTGGGGTGGCCAGCTGGGCATCAGCGACGACCGCCACCTCGAGGGCCTGACCCGGCTCGCCGACGGCATCCGCGCCGCGGGCAGCGTCTCGTCGGTGCAGCTGCACCACGGCGGCCGGCGATCCGATCCGAGCGTCACCGGGGTCGACAACGTCGCGCCGTGGGAGGACCCCGAGCGCGGGGTGCGGGCGCTGAGCACCGGTGAGGTGCAGCAGGCGGTCGAGGACTTCGTCGTCGGGGCGGAGCGCGCGCAGCGTGCGGGCTTCGACGGCGTCGAGGTCCACGGTGCGCACGGCTATCTCCTGTGCCAGTTCCTCGACGGGCGGCACAACCACCGCACCGACGGCTACGGCGGGTCGCTCGAGGACCGGGCGCGGGTGATCTTCGAGGTGCTGCGCGGGATCCGTGAGCGGACCGGCCCAGACTTCCAGGTCGGTATCCGCCTGACGCCGCAGGGCAACGGGATCGTCCTCGACGAAGGCGTCACCGTCGCGCAGTGGACCCTCGACTCCGGCCTCGTGGACTACGTCGACATGTCGCTGTGGGACGCCTTCATGACCGTCGGCGAAGGGGAGGACCTCCTCATCGACGCCTTCACCGGGCTCGAGCGGGGCCAGACGCGGCTGGGAGTCGCCGGCAAGATCCGCTCCGCGCAGCAGGCGCGGTGGTGCCTGGCGAAGGGGGCGGACTTCGTCGACCTCGGACGCGCCGCGATCATCCACCACGACATGCCACGGCGGATCGAGCAGGACTCGAGCTTCGCGATGGCGGCGCTGCCGGTGAGCCGGCAGCACCTGCGTGACGAGCGGGTGAGCGACACCTTCATCGACTACCTCGACGCGGGGTGGCCTGACTTCGTGGCGGGGTGACGTCGGCTGGCGCTGTGGCCGGAGCCAATCCAGGTGGCGGCCGAGTACACCTAGCGGGCCAGATCGGCGACTACGCCGTTGCTCCGTACGACGGTCCCGCCGGCCTGTGGATCGTCTGGTTGCGGCCGGCCTCTCGCGGTTCGCATCCACCAGCACCTGCCGACGACTCTTCGCCCCGTCGGTGGCCGGCCACTCAGCGGGTCAGGCGGGTGCGGGTGCCGAGGACCTCGAGGGTGTCGACGGGCTCGTCCTGCAGGTCGGCGACGGTGGCGATGTCCTGCCACTGACCGCCGTTGACGCGGTACTGGCCGGTGAGTCGGGCGTCGACCTTGATCTCCCGGGTGCCGGTGTCCTTGTAGGTGTGGACGACGTCGCCGTCGGGGTAGGTCCCGCCCATGCTCGTCGTCCAGCCGGAGGTCGAGCCGTCGCCGAAGTCGTAGCGGTACTCCTTGGCTGCGACCTTGAACTCGACGGTCCAGGACAGGAGCTTGATCTTGTCGCTGACCTCGCCGGGCTCGAGGCCCGAGTCGTCGGGCCACTGGGCCGCGTAGAAGGTCTTGAGGCCCTTGAGCGTCTTGTTGCCCCTGGGCTGGACGGTGACGCTCGGCTTGCTGAAGGGCAGCTCGCGGAAGGCCGTCTGGATCTGGGCGAAGGTGGGGACCGGTGGCTGCTGCACCTGGACCGTGCCTTCTACGCCGGGGACGCTGATGCTGGTCGGGGGGCCGCACGTCAGGCCGTGGTAGGTCCACGGGCCGTTGTCGATCTTGATCCAGGTGATCGTCGGCGACTGGTAGTTGGTCCCACCAGCGTCGGCATCACAGGCCGCGCGGCTTTGTGAGCACTGCTCAACTCCGAAGTCGGTGCACGGTTCGCTGTTGATCTGGACGTTGACCTTCTTCGGGGCGTTCTTGATCTTGGGGACGGAATCTCCGGATCTGGACGGGTTCTTCGGTCCGCTAGGCACAGATGGAGGCTTTCGACCTTGATCGCCCGACACGTCAGTGCCACTTCGTCCGAGGGCGCCCAGTGTGTCGTCGTCGCCTGTGATCTCGGGCTCGCTCGGCTCCGTGGGAGTGGGGGTGGGAGTAGGCGTCGGAGTCGGGTCGACCGGCTCCGCTGAAGCCGATGCTGCCGAGGCTGCAATCGTCAGAGCTGCCACCGCGAGCGCGCCACCACGACGGAGAGCGGTCATTTGGTTCGCACTACTTCATGAACCTGCCAGCCTTTGCCAGCCCACTGCGTATTGGTCACGAGGGTGATCGAGGACGGCTTGACCTGGGGGCCCTTTCTGCCGTCTGAGGCCACCTTTCTGTACTCCGCGATGTCCAGCGACATCTCGACTCGATACCCCGAGTCGCTGCGTGGCCTCGCAGAATCGACCTTGATTGTGTACGGGTTCTTATTCGCTGCGATCCCGTCCTTGGCGAACTGGTCAACGGTGTCAGCGATCTCGTCACAAAAGGCACAGCCTTCTGAGTAGGCACGAACCGTCGCGGAGTCCGCGGTCTTCAAAGACTCGCCCACTTGGTTGAGGTACCACTCGTTGAAGGCGATCGCGCCTTCCTTCGTCTGAGCCTTCGCCTCATCGGGCAGCTCGGCGACCTTCCCCTCGCCCGAGGTCGACGAGGTGCTCGACTCCGAGCTGGACTCGGACGAAGAACTCGACTCCGTTGACGTGGACGACGACTTGCTCGCGTCGATGGGGGAGGCGGTGGTCGTCGACTCCTCGGGCTCGCTGTCGTCACCACAGGCGGCCAGGCCGCCGGTCAGGACTGCCACGGCAGCAAGGATCGCTGCACCTCGCGTGGACTGCACGGGTTCTCCCCTTCGTCGCATGTGGGGCAGAGCCCGCCCCCGAACTGCATCCACCGTAATGAAATCCGGGGAAGGCGCATCTCGACGATCCACAGGCCCGGCGTGGCCCGTCGTACGGAGCAACGGCGTAGTCGCCGATTTGGCCCGACAGGGCGCGGTTCTGGGGGCCTCAGGAGTGCCCCGCCCACCAGCGCCGCCGACGACTCATCGCCCCGCCGGTGGGCCGGCGGGGCGAAGGGAGTCGTGGGTCAGTTCGGCGGCTGCTTGACGCGCGAGTTGGTCATGAGGGTCTGCTCGACCCAGGCCATGACGAAGGGGAGGGCCGCGACCGAGATCGTCGCGGCTCCCGTCAGAAGGCCTGTCGTGAGGTTCATGTCATCCACGGTTGCACCGATGGCACGATCCAGCGATCCAGAGTGGCGAGTCGGCGATCTCGTCACCGGATCTTGACCTTAGGGCCCGAACTCGTCCCGCCATGCGGACCGCGCGCCCGCCGACGCCGCGTCAGTGGGCGACGGTGAAGCGCTGCCGCGGGTGCTTGCGCTGCTCGATCTCGTCGACGTAGGCCAGGGCGAAGTCGGTCCCGGAGATCTCCGAGTTGCCCTCGGCGTCGGTCACGAGCTCGTCGCCACCGAGCTGGTAGCTGCCGGTGGTCTCGCCAGGAGCGAAGGAACCGAAGAGGGCAGCGGGGGAGACGTAGAACCAGTCGAGCTCGGCCGGGCCCTCGCGCAGGGCGTCGAGCACCTTGGCGTGGGAGAGGGCCTCCGGCTTCCAGTCCTCGTGGAAGTCCGGGGTGTCGACGAGGCGGGGACCGCCCTTCGCCACGTGGAGGGACCCGGCGCCGCCGACGAAGGACAGGCGCGCGCCGTGGTCGATGGCGGCGGAGGTGAGGCGGGCGACGTGGTCGACGAGCGGGGAGCCGCCGACGTCGGCACCATGCGTGGCCACGACCAGATCGTCGGCGTCGGCCGCGGCCTGCGCGAGGACGGTGTCGTCGGTGAGCGAGCCGGTGCGGTACTCCACGCCTTCGGCCTGCTCGGCCGGGGCGGTGCGGCTGTAGGAGACGACCTGGTGGCCGCGGGAGACGGCTTCGCGGGCGATGTTGCCGCCGGCGTATCCGGTGCCGCCGAAGATGACGATGGTGCTCATGGTGTTCCTATCTGTTGGGGTTTCAGGCGGGTATGGGCGCGACGGGGCCGTCGCTGTTGCGGCGCCACCGAGCTCGGGGGCGACGTGCTGGGCGAAGGCCTCGAGGATGTGCAGGTTGTAGTCGACGCCCAGCTGGCTCGGGATGGTGAGCATGACGGTGTCGGCGGCCTCGATGGCAGGGTCGGCCTTGAGCTGCTCGACGAGCTGGTCGGGCTCGGCGGCATAGGTCTTGCCGAAGGTCGAGCGGAAGCCGTCGATGATGCCGACCTGGTCGCTGCCCTGGCCCTGCAGGCCGAAGAAGTGCCGGTCGAGGTCGCTGACGATCGGGAAGATGCTGCGGGAGACCGACACCCGCGGCGACCAGTCGTGGCCCGCCTCGCGCCACGCGGCGCGGTAGAGGTCGATCTGCTCGCGCTGGAGCTCGCCGAAGGAGGCGCCGGTGGCCTCGGTGAGGAGCGTCGAGCTCATGAGGTTGACCCCCTGGCGCGCGGTCCACTCGGCGGTCTCGCGGCTGCCGGCGCCCCACCAGATGCGGCGGTCGAGGCCGGGGGAGTGCGGCTCGACCCGCAGCCGGCCGGCGGGACCCTGCGTCGGGTCGGCGTCGACGACCTGGTCCCCTCGGACCGCGGACATGAAGGTGTCGAAGTGCTCGCGGGCGATGTCGGCGCCGCGCGGATCGCGGGCTCCGGTGTGGCCGAAGGCTTCCCACCCACGCAGGGCCGGCTCCGGTGACCCCCTGCTCACCCCGAGCGCGACCCTCCCTTCGGAGATCAGGTCGAGAGCCGCAGCCTCCTCGGCCAGCTGCAGCGGGGTCTCGTAGCGCATGTCGATGACGCCGGTGCCGACCTCGATGTGGCGGGTGCGGGCGGCGATCGCGGACAGGACCGGCATGGGCGCGGCGGCCTGCCGGGCGAAGTGGTGGACGCGGAAGTAGGCGCCGTTGACGCCGATCTCGTCGGCCCCGACCCCGATCTCGACGGCATCGCGCAGGGCCTGGCCCGCGTCGGGGTCACCCGGCCCGCTGCCGTGGCCGTAGTGCCCGAAGCTCAAGAATCCGAAGGCGTGCATAACCCGTGCAACTGGTTGTTTCGGCAAGTAATTCCCGGTTCCGGACCTCCCTTCGCCGCGGTGTCATGGAGGAGACGCGACAGGGGGCCGCGACGAAGCGGAAATCGCCATGTAC
The DNA here is from genome assembly GCF_057364645.1 of Janibacter sp. CFPM2_SD2. Lineage (NCBI taxonomy): Bacteria > Bacillati > Actinomycetota > Actinomycetes > Micrococcales > Intrasporangiaceae > Janibacter > Janibacter sp. CFPM2_SD2. Next base: position 18,604 of record NZ_JBNFOF010000004.1, on the reverse strand, counting down.
CGCACCGCCATCACGTCCGGTGCCGCCACGCTGCTGCTCGTCGTCAGCGCCCGCGGGTCGGGGGCGGACTCCGAGGACACGCCGTCGGTGACGGAGACGAGCCGGGTGAGCACGACCGAAGGGGGCGAGAGCGAGACCTCGTCGACGTAGGCGCCGTCGTCGAGTTCGTCGGTCCCGTCCAGCACGCCGAGCTCCAGCACGCCCTGCTCCAGCACCACGGCGAGCGAGAGCGAGAGCAGCGGCGGCGAGACGGCCACGTGCATCGCCAACGGTCAGGACCGCATCGCGATCCACTTCCCGCACCAGCCGATCGACACCTCCAACGTCACGGACCGCGAGGGGGAGGCCATCCCGCTCTACGTCGAGCTCACCGACGGCACGACCTGCGGTGTCCTCGCCCACGACCACGCGCAGCACTGGGACGACATGTTCAGCTGGTACGGCTGCTCCGACGGCTCCGAGCTGTTGACCGAAGAGCGCATCGCCGACACCTTCGACGACGACGAGGCGACGTGGACGTGCAGCGCTCCACCAACCAGGGCAAGCCGGTGGAGACCCCGGTGGCCAAGGCGGTCTTCGCGGGGAAGTAGGCGCCCGTCACCGCGGCGACAGGCAGGAGATGTCCAGGCGGGACCCGCCCGCGAACTCACGAGCAGGACTGTCCGCCAGCAGCATCCGCGTGCCGTGCCTCTCGGGTGGGCCAGCGGTGACGACCTCGGCAAGGGGCAGCCATGCGCCCCCTTCGGACCGGCCGCGGACCAGCCACGTCGTGCGCGGCGCGCTCCACACGAAGGGCTCCACCACCGTGACGATGACATCGCGCAGGGTGGCGTCGCCCGCGAGCTCGACCTGACGGTGCAGGTCGACCTGGTCGCCTGGGTGGGCGTCGACGCGCTGGGTGTCGACGAGGAGGGCGCCGGGGGCGCGGGGCTCGAGCAGGGGGCCGACGACGGTCCAGCCGTCCGCATCGGGCACTCGACGCGCCGCTTCGTCCCGCGTGATGACCGCGGGCCGGTTGGCGGGCTGCATGTCCCACCACGCGCCGCACCGGCTGCAGTGGCGGATCTGCACCCAGTCGGCTGTCGCCACCTGACGCACGCTGGGGTGGCGGGCGGCGTGGATGCACACGGCGGTGCACACCTCGCACGCGCCTGCGTAGCTCGACATCGGGGCCTCCTCGCTCTCATCTTTGCGTGCGCGACGGATTGCCGGCCGGCAGCAGTCACCGCGCCCCGACATCCTGTCGATGCCATGCTGACCCGACCACCTCTTCCGACGACGCAGGAGGCGCGATCGTGAGCACCCAGACCGACACCAGCACCCACGGCAGCGAGAGGTTCAAGCGCTCGCTCGGGCGCATCGAGATCTTCTTCATCGGCTTCGGCGCGATGATCGGCTTCGGGTGGATCACCTCGACGAGCACGTGGCTCAACGACGCCGGCATGCTCGGTGCTGCGATCGCCTTCGTCATCGGTGGCGCGATCATGGGGCTCGTCGGCCTCGTCTACGCGGAGCTCGTCGCGGCGATGCCGCTGGCGGGTGGCGAGCACAACTACCTCATGCGCGGCTTCGGGCCGCGCCCGGCCTTCATCGGCTCGTGGGGCATCATCGGCGGCTACATCAGCGTCGCGGCCTTCGAGGCGGTGGCGATCCCGCGGACGGTCGCCTACATCGTCCCCGACCTCTACTCGATCCCGCTGTGGAGCGTCGCCGGCTCGCAGGTCTACCTCGTGTGGGCGCTCATCGGGACGATCACGAGCATCGTGCTGACGGCGCTGAACATCCGCGGCATCAAGGCAGCGAGCCTGCTGCAGAGCTCGGTGATCATCTTCCTCGTCGTCATGGCCTTCGCCCTCGTCGGCCTCTCGCTCTTCGAGGGCGACACGAGCAATGCCGAGCCGCTCTTCACCGACAGCGCCGGGCTGCTCGCGGTCCTGGTCGTCGTGCCCTTCTTCTTCGTCGGGTTCGACGTCATCCCGCAGTCGGCCGAAGAGGTCAAGGTCCCACCGCACAAGGTCGGCCGCCTCGTCATCGTCTCGGTCGCCATGGCGACGGCCTTCTACGTCGCCACCATCGTCACGACCGGGCTGGCGCTGCCGGCATCGGAGATGCAGGACTTCGACCTCGTCACCGCGGAGGCGATGGCGGCCCTGTCCGGTGAGTTCTGGGGCAACCTTGTCGTCGCCGGCGGGCTCGCCGGCCTGCTCACCTCGTGGAACGCCTTCCTCATCGGCGCCTCCCGCCTCATGTGGGCCATGGCCAACTCGGGGATGCTGCCGGCGTGGTTCGCCAAGCTGCACCCGCGGCACAGGACGCCGGTCAACGCTCTGCTCTTCATCGGCGCCATCTGCGCGGTCGCGCCCTTCTTCGGCGAGGTGATGATGGGCTGGCTCGTCGACTCGAGCTCGGTGTCGATCGTCATCACCTATCTGCTCGTGTCCGCCGTCTTCATCGTGCTGCGTCGGCGTGAGCCCGAGATGGACCGCCCGCTGCGGGTCGGTGGTCGCTCGGCCGCCGGCGGCATCGCCGTGGGCGTCGCCGCCGTCATCACCACCGCCTGCCTGCTCGCGCTCTACGTCCCCGGGATGCCCGCGATGCTCGACGTGCAGCCCTACGTGATCCTCGGCCTGTGGTGGCTGCTCGGCATGGTCTTCCTCGTGCGGGTGCCCGGGGGAGTGGCGCCCGGTGAGGACGCGGAGGAGCGGTTGCTGGAGAGGCTGGCGGAGCGGCGTTCCTCCGCTTCCTGAGGCGAAGGGGGGTTGCTCGCGCCGTGGTCAGGCCTGAGCGTGGCGACGTCGTAGGCGTCGATCTGCGGGTCGCTCGTCACCACGATCGCTTCCTCGCAGAGAGCCTGTGCGACGAGGAGCCTGTCGAAGGGGTCGCGGTGGTGCCAGCGCTCAGCAGTGGTTCGTTGCCTGGGTCGCTGATGAGTTCCGTGGCCTCGGGCGAGATGGAGTCGCGGTCGCCGAGGAGCAGGCGGACCACGACATTGGTGTCGAGCAGATATCGCGTCATGAGTAGTCGGCGACGTCGCCCAGAGGCGCGTCGAAGTCGTCGGGCAACGAGCCGGCGAGGTCGCCCCAGATCATGCGCTGCTCGGTGACCAAGGGCGCAGGGCTGAGGATCGTGACCCGGTGGGCGCCCCGCCGGATGACGATCGTCTCGCCGGCCTCGACCCTCCGCAGCAGCCGCGAGAGGTGGGTCTTGGCCTCCTGCACCGTGACCTCCATACCGTCAACGGTAGGTAGGTCAATTTGGTTGGTCAACGTGTCTCGACGCGCTCCCGAAGGGCGTCGAGCGCCTTCTTTTCGATCTGGCGGATTCGCTCGCGGGTGACGCCGAAGCGCTTGCCGATCTCGTCGAGGGTCATCGGCGGCTGGCCGGTGAGCCCGTGGCGCAGCTGCAGCACGGTGACCGCTCGCGTGCCGAGACCCGGCAGCTCGACCAGGCTCTCGAGCAGGTCGTGGACGTCGGCCTCGTCGTCGAGCCGGTCGATGCACTGCTCGATCAGGTCGGGCCCGGGTCTTCGTCGACGACGTCGAGACCGAGCCGGCCCGGTTCGGCGATGGCCTCCTACCAAGTGAGTCCCTCCCTTCGCCTCGGGGTGTCGATGCGACGCGCGGACTCGAGGGCGTGGACCGGGATGCCGAGCAGTGTGCAGGGGCTGCTCGAGCTGGGGGCCTTCATCGGGTTGTGTCGTACTCAGGACTGACGTGACTGAGCTGTCATGGTTTGTCGCGCCTCCACGAGTACATCCCAGCGCTTGGGCACATGCGTCAGGTTGAGGGGCGGGCTGGAGGCGCCGATGACCTCGGCCTCGATGTCAACCAGCCGCTCGGCGCCCTCGGGCTTCTCCCATGTGGCGATGGACAGCTCCCGCACCATCCAATCCGTCAGGCGGGCATCGGATCGGGGCTCGAGTGCGAAGCTTGCGCGACCGTCGGGTCGGGAGGGGTTGCGTGGTTGTGCTGTCAGATCGAGCTCGACCCGGAGGAGTGCCGCGAGACTCCGCCTGAGGGTTGATTTGCCGGTCTTGCCAGAGGTGAAGTGGGTCTGTAGATCGCGGCTGACGAGGCTGCGCTCAGCCTTGCCGATGTACAACGGTGCGTCGACATCTGACGTCGGCACACCGAGAGCGCGTCGGGCCTGCTCCGTCCCAGAGATGGCGTAGAGGCCAGGGACCGGTTGCACCCTCGTGAGAGCGTCCTCGTACGACAGGCTCGGGCCGTGCAGAGCTGTCACCGCTCGAAGGGCGTGAGGCGACAGTCCTCGCTGTGCCTGCCCGTGCCCCGCCTTTCGTGCCGAGCCCCTGAATTCGTCGGCCGGGTATCGCTCAGCGTTACGGCGGGACTTGGCGGTCAGCGCGTCGTCGAGATCGATGTCCAGGACATCCGCGAACCTCAACAGGTAGGTGAGGATGTCCGCGACTTCGTCACGGACATCCTGCGCCTTATCGCCCGACATGACGGCCGCCGCCTCCTCTGGCGTCAGCCACTGGAAGATCTCGACGAGCTCACTGGCTTCGACCGCGAGAGCCATCGCCAGGTTCTTTGGGGTGTGGAACTGCTCCCAGTCCCGCTCGTGGGCGAACTCGCGGATGCGTTCCGTCCAGACCTCGGTGTTCATGACTCCACCCAACACCACGGGGCCGACATCAGAGCCAATCGCACTCGGCGTTATGGGCGGCGAGCAGTTCGGGCACCGGATGCTCGGAAGGCTCCTCGGGAAGTCCGAGCTCAACCCCGTCGAACTCGTCGTAGGTGTCAGCCAGTCGGGGGTCGACCCGCACGACGTAGTCCGGCGTCACCGTGAGTTGATGCAGGTCGAACAGGGTGTGGATGTCGGCGCGCAGGAGTAGACCGTTGTCCGTCCGATTCGACTGCGGCCCCAAGTACCGGGCGATGTGAGCAGCCTCCAGCACAGCGACCGCGGTCGTCCCAGTGACGGCGCATTGCCGCCCATAGGCCCCCACGAGGCGACTGCGGAAGGCCTGCTGCCCTTGCCGTTGCGCGATCGATCGCATCGCGTAGGTGCGGTTGTCGAACCCCAACCGCTTCATCTCTGCCTCACGCTCGGCGTCGCGATACGGGGCCGCAATGGGCGCGGTGGAGAAGTACTGAGCCAGCACCTGCTCCTCGAGAGGGTCCTCGAAAGCCCGCAGCCGCGGGTAGTAGTCGTAGCCCCACTGATCACGCAGCTCCTGCCATCGTGGCTGAGACGACGGGTCCTGCGACAGACAGTCGAATTCGAAGCGTGCCCTGTACGTCCGGACGCCAGTGTCGTCCCAGGGCTGCTTGTCCGTCGACGAGATGGGATATGCGGAGGTGGTCGCCGTGCACTGCGACACGAGAGAGCCTCTGGATTGCCAGAAGTACACCGTGTCTCCCAACTCGATCTTGTGGTGGGACGTCATGTCCCAGTAGCCCGCGTCGTGGGCGATGCCCCAATGCTCGGGGTGGTCCTTGTGGATGAAGACGACCCAACTCGTCATGACATGCCTGCTCCGTGTGAGTCACGGGGGAGGCATGTCCGCCAGTGGAAGCCTGTCGATCCGTTGTCGGTGTTCGGTTGAACAGTCCTGCAGCAGCCGAGCGACTATGGCCGTACGAGCGACCGCAGGAAGTCTCTGGTCTGTGGGTCGGTCGAGTAGATGTGCACGCTGCGCATGCCGCGGGTCAGCAGCACCTTGTAGACGTTCCGCACGAGCCGGTCGAAGTCCTCGTCCGGCACCTTGGCCCGGCTCTTGAAGTCGGGGTCGCGGTTGGCGTCGCGGACGGTGACCCAGTGCCCTTCGCGCCACACGAGGTCGGGCCCGATGATGATGCCGGCGTGGTCGTACTCGAAGCCCTGGGCGGTGTAGATGCAGCCGACCTGACCGAAGCCCGCCGGGTCCGATGCCCACAGGGCCGACGGGGGAGCCCCGCCGACCGAGCGCTCCCCACGGAGGTTCCACGGTCGCGACCAGTCGTCGATCACGACGTCGTCGACCAGAGTGCCGTCGGGTCGCGGGTCGCTCCACGGCCAGCAGTAACCGGCCGCGATCCGTGCGGTGTAGCCGTCGGCGTGCTGCTGGCCGAGCACATAGTCCAGCTCGAAGGGGGAGTCCACCACCTCCACCTCGAAGCCGTCGTCCCCGGCCCACGGGACCGGTCCACCCGGCTCGAGGCCCAGTAGTCGCAGCACCCAGTCGACGTAGATCTGCGAGCCACCGCAGCGGAACTGGTCGTCGAGGTCGATCCGCTCGACGTCGATCCCCAGGGCGGCGGAGTAGCGCTCGATGTCCTGCACCGTCCCGAGCTCACCGGGCCGCACGACCTGGTGCTCGTCGAGCAGGAAGACGGGGACCCTTGCGGCAGAGAGCAGCTCGTGGATCTGTGGCCGCGCCTGCTCACGCTGCTCCTTGCGCGTGTACCGGTTGACGGACGTCTCCCGGATGCGATGTGCCTCGTCGAGGATCAGGCAGTCGAGGTCGTTGGCCTCGGCAGTCATGAAGGAGTTGAAGTACTTGAAGAGCTTCTGCACCCGCGGTGCCCGGGCTCCGGCAACGCGACGCAGCGTCTGGGTGAAGGACCGCGACCCGGTCGCGTGCACCACGGTCCGGCCCTGCCGAGAGAGCTCGCCCATCAGGGAGAGCGCGATGACGGACTTGCCGCTACCCGGGCCGCCGCTGACGACGATCGCTCGCTTCGTGTTGGCGCGCCGCGCACGCTCGACGGCATGGAGGACGTGCTCGTAGGCGTCGCGCTGCTCGTCGAGCAGGACGAACATCTCCCTTCGCTGCACCTCGTCGGCGGCGACCGACAAGAGCTGGCGGCTCGGGGCGATGCGTGAGCCGAGGAGTGCGTCTGCCGCAGCCGCGCCGGACTCGCCTGGAGCGAGGTGCTGAGCGAGGAACTCCGCGAAGGCTGCCCGGCGCTGTCCGGTGAAAAGTCGCGATCGCTCGGAGGGCGGGCGGACGAAGAGGTCCTCGACATCGCGGTCGGTCGCGTTGTGCAGGTACGCGGCTCCGACGAGGGAGTGGTCGGTCTCGGCGAGGTGGCTGGTGAAGTCAGCGATGTAGTCGACGTAGCCCTCGACCTGGACCGCCGGGTGGGTGACCGCGCGCCCGCCGTACTGCTCGATGCTGACGAGGGTGTCGGAGCCCTCGTATGCCTCGGCCTGCGACCACTGCTTGAGCTCGACGACGACGTACGAAGGGTGTCCGGTGCGTGGGTGGACTCCGGCGAGGACCACGTCGGCCCTCTTCGAGGTCAGCGGCAGCTGGTACTCGACGAGCATCTCGACGCCGTGCAGTCCAGCGTCGACAAGGTCGGCGCGCAGCGCCGGCAGGCTCCGCTCCCACGAGCGTCGCTCGCTGGCGGAGGGGGAGTGGCCGGTCTGGATCGACATCTGCTCGGCAAGGCGTTGAGCCAGGTGGTGCTCGAGCGCCGAGAAGCCTCGGACGGAGGAGCGAAGGAGTGGCACGGACAGGTCCCCAGGCAGCACGAAACTCGTGCGGGTGGGGGCATGTCCACGAAGGGGAAGCCCGTCGGGCCGCTATGACACTGGCGAGTATGCCTCAGGAGCACAGGTGGAACGAGGGCCCGACACTCCGCCCTGTTCGACTTCAAGTCGCCTGATTGAAGTTCTCCCCGCTGTCGCCGCTTGCCTTCGTGGCAGTGGCTGTCTCTTGGGGACCGTCTTGAGAGGAGAGGGCCGTCGATGACAGGGCTGCTGGCCCTACATCCGCTTGCTGCAACTCGCGCATCTTGGGTGGTGCTGCGCGCCACGCCTTGAGGTGCTGGACCACGTCTCGGTAGAAGTCATTGATCGCGGTGAGGACGGAGTCGATGAACGCCCCTCTTCCTCGTCCACGCTTGGATCCCAACTTGGCGGTAGTCGCTACGCGGAACGTCTTCAACTCTCGCTTGGGGTCCAGAATGAGGACGGTGGGATCCAACCTCACAGCACCGAGCAACTCTGCGGTGCCCGGCCCTCGACCATGAGCGATGAATGCCTCGATGCGCACCGAGTCGCTGGCATGGGCTAGCTGCCGGGTCAGCCACTTGACTCGGGTAGCCGGGCGCCCATCGTCGGGAGCTGCGATATCCACATGGCAGGTGACTTGGCCCGAGCGGACATCCGCCGTCACGACAACTGTTCCCGCGGCGTGGGGGATCTTTATGACTCCGTTCAACGAGCCGTTACCGGTGATCTGTTCGGTGAGGTTCTGGGCTCGCAATGCGGGATCACTCATCTCCTTTCGCGAAAGGACGGGAGTGACCTCTTGGCCGAGGTCCCTGCCGAGTTCCAGACTGGCGAACTGCAGCAGGGCGTCCCACCGAGCGACGACCTCAGGCAGACCCTTGTCGTTCGTGCGCAAGGTTCCCGAGGCAATCCCCTCGCGCACGGATACCCATGTGTCTCCCATGTCACTGAACTGGAGCGCTCCCGACTTCGGGTGTTCGAGGTAGCGGATGAGCTCGCCGAGAATCCACGCCTGGTCTGGATCGGCGACTCCGCGGTATTCCTTCTGCATCACCGCCTCGACCAAGAGCTGCGACCACGACATGTGGTGAATGTCGACCTTGCGCAGTTTCCGCTTGTCGATGGGCGTTGGGTGATGTCCTATGACTCCGGGGATCTGGTTGGAGATGGTCAATACGCAGTCGAAGCCGTTCGCTCGCGCAATGTCCAGATAGTTCTCCAGCTGTTGGGTGGCCAGCTCGTTGGTTCCCGTCTTCACCTCGACGAGTGCTGTCCACTGAGTCTTCCCCCTGGTGACGCGAATGAGGCCGTCCGGGTACAACCGCTGGTCGCCGAGCTCGAACGGGACTTCGATGAACGTCTCGATGTTTCCTGCCGGCGCGCCCAATTCCTTGGTGATCGCCCGGCCGTACTCCTTCACTGACGTCATCACCGCGAGTAGCGCCGAAGTCGCTCGTCTCTCTTGCTCTTCAGCCCCATTGATCCCCGACGTTGGAATGAGTCGAGCCTGGTGCCAAGCTTCTTCGCTCACGTGACCTCCCCGTCCTTCGCTCCGTTAGCAGGGACCATAGACCTAGGAGTGCGCTCGCGGTTGATCAGCGGGGCACTGAGTCTCGGGGGCACCTCGCGCTGCTGGTAGGCAAGTCGCGGGGCGAGTTCCTTCCTCGGGTTGGAGAGCAGCTCCTCGTGCTTGCCGGACCACGAAAGGATCGATCTAGGTGTACGAGTGGTCGGGTTGTTAACAGTCGCAGTGTCGGGGCTAGGCCGCCGACTGCATCCAGTGTCGGAGCATGGGTTCCGACCACCTCGACTTGTCGTTCGTCATTCCAGGCTGGAACGAGAATCGTTGGAGTGACTTGCTCGCGACGCTCGTCAAGGCGGACCCGCAGCCCATGTCGACGATGCTCGGAGTCGACGTCAACGGGGTACTGCGGGAGGTGGCCGTCGCGCGCGGGCAGGGACAATCTGACCGGTTGGACCTGATGCTCACGCGGGACGGGCAGCAGGTGGCGGCGATCGAGGTCAAAGTCCTGTCCGACTTGGGCCGAACGCAGTTGGAAAGGTACTCGCGTGCCTTCTCCGAGGCGCAATTCCGGGTGGTTCTGCACCTGCGACGCCTTCCCGTCAGTCTTCGCGGGCTGCACCACTGGCAAAGTCTCGTGTGGGAAGACCTCTTGGAGGCCTACGCGAGCAGCAGGAACTCTTGGGTGGCTATTACGGCGCGAGCCTGGCTGCGTCAGCTGGATGACCTCGTGCCGCCGGTCCACGCGGACACCGTGTGGAACGACGTGCCGGACGACACCGCTGGTTTCGGATTGGCTCTGCGGGCCCGCATCGCATGGTTGGTGGGGCGTCTGGACGCGTGGTGCGAGTTGGAGCATGGCGTCGAGCCGTCGTCCGGCGGTGGTAACTGGGCCGTGCTCATGTCAGCGGAGTCTGTCGCGCCTGGTCACACCGTGACCGCCGAGCTGCAGGAAGGTCTCTCCGCCAAGGAGTGGAAGCGGGATCCGACACGTCCGTACCGGAATCGTGTGAAGGGGCCGGAGGTCCTCCTCGGGCTGCGTCAGTGGGGCACGTCAACGTCGGAGTACTTCGATTGGCGGGCACTCCACCGGGTCTTTGCCGGAGCAGTGCTCGACGCAGATGGGAAGCCGGTCGATGGGCGAGCGTGGCTCACGCGACCTGCGACGCCGCGCATCAGCGTTGACCGAGAAGGGTACGAGCTCATCGTCCAGCAGGGTGCTCCTCGGTGGCTGGGCAAGGGATGGGGGATGAATGTCGCGAAGTCGGTCAACATCTGCCACTTCGGTGCGCGATTCAGGCTGCCTCCGGACAGCACAATGGCGCAGATCGAGGGCGAGCTGCGCAGGCTTCAACCTCTGATCCAGCAGATGTCGACTCTGTAGTTGGCTCAGGCACGCCAGTCGCCCTCAGATGGCCCTCCACACCGCACTCGTCGGCCTTCCCCCGACCATCCGACTGTCAACAACCTGACGGCCGAGTACATCTAGGTGAAGGGACGCCCCCGGTGGAGCGGTCGTCGGCTGGGCGTTAGCCGTAGTACCAGACGGTGCCCTGGTAGACGCACCCGCCGTGGTTGTTGGTCTCGCGCTTCCCGCACCGCTCCTGGTGGTACTGCCGCGAGGACTGCAGGTCCTTGACCACGTAGCGGAGTTGCTGCTGGCACGACGAGAGGGTCGAGGTCGTGACGGTGTGCGAGGTCAGCGCGTGCGCGGGGCCGGCAGCCACGACACCTCCCGCGAGCAGGGCCGCGGTGGACAGAGTGGTGGCCAGCCGGGTCCTGGGCTTCATGACCATCCTTTCAGCGGGACCCGGTCGAGCCGAGCAACCGTCGAGCGTCCGTGCAAGGGCCTGCCCTCGCGTCGGAGACTCCACCCCATCAGCGACTCGCCGGGCTGGCCATGGGGAGGGGTCCCCATCGCGCCCGTCGAGACGGCTCGTTCCTGGCCTTCTCAGGGGCCGAAGGGGAGGGCCTCCTCAGGGACCGGTGGAGGCGGCCCTTCGAGACGGCTCGTTCCTCGCCTCCTCAGGGGCTGAGGGGTGTGGGAGGTTGATTCCATGGACGCCCTGCCGATGTTTCCGCTCGGAACGGTGCTGCTGCCCGGGCAGCCCCTGCCGCTGCAGGTCTTCGAGCCGCGCTACCTGACGATGCTGCGCGACGTCGCGGCCGGCGACGGGCGCTTCGGCGTGGTGCTCATCGAGCGGGGCTTCGAGGTCGGTGGGGGAGAGGAGCGCTTTGCCATCGGGTGCGTCGCGAGCATCGAGCAGGTCCGGCCAATGGGTGGAGGCCGGGTCGGGCTCATCGCTCGCGGCCAGGCGCGCATCGAGGTCACCAGGTGGTTGCCCGACGACCCCTACCCGCGGGCCGAGGTCACCCGCCTGCCGGACCTGACGTGGGCCGACGATGACGCCCCGCGCCTGGCCGAGACTGAGCGCACCGTCCGACGCGCGCTGACGGTGATGAGCGAGTACCGATCGCCGGCGCTGCCCGCCGACATCGAGCTGGCCGACGACCCGGTCACGCGCAGCTGGCAGCTGGCGTGGGTCGCCCAGCTCGGTGCCCTCGACCAGCTCGCGCTGCTGCGGTCGTCGTCCCTCGGCGAGCTGCTCGAGACCACCGCGCGTCTCACGAGCGAAGCCCTCGAGCTGATGCCGCTCCAGTCACCCGACGAGCCCGCCTGACCATGGGGAGGGGTCCCCACTGGCCCTTCGAGACGGCTCGTTCCTCGCCTCCTCAGGGACCGGTGGGGAAGGGCGAGGCCGACTCAGTCAGCGTCGACGAAGAGCTGCCGCGACGCCTCACCCGAGGCCAGCCCCTCACCCATCGTGCGGTACTCACCCCGCTCGAAGACCTCCGCGAGCTTCGCCTGGTCGACGAGGTGCGCCGACTGCAGCTCATCGCCAGAGATCAAGAGCAGCGAGCCGACCGGAAGCCCGAGGTAGGGGCCGAAGGTGCGGTCGCACGCCTGCAGCTCGCCCGCGTCGATGTTGCGCAGCGCGCGCTCTTCGTCGGTCTGCGCGGTGGTCATGGCGATCGACCACCCGGACCGGCGGGTGCCATCGGTCAGGGCCTGCGCGCCGGGGTCGAGCTCGAAGCGCTCCATGACGAACGCGGCGGGCTGCCCCAGGACGATCGCGTCGAGGGCAGCCGATTGGATCGCGATGGTCTCGGTGGCCCTGACCGGCGCCGCGTCGACACCCGCCTTGCGAGCCGTCTGCACCTGCTCGACCTGCCCGAGCAGGGCACCGGTGAGGTCGTCGGTCGTCCTCTCCCGATAGGCCTCGGGAGAGGAGAAGTCCGGCGTCGTGACGAGGAGGACACCCCCTTCGTCCGTGGCCTCGAGCGTGTACGGCGCATACGACATCTGCAGCCGTGCGCCCGGCTCCAGCGGACCGGCCGCGCCGGCGGCGAAGGCCATGAGGACGCTGCCGGCGAGCGGCGCGAGCTGCGGGTGGGTCCGCGCGCGCAGGGTCACGCCGTCGACGACCTCTTCGATCGTCTCGGTGGTCGGTGCCGCCGCCTGACCACGCTCGCCGATGGGAACACCCGCGCCGCGACCGTCGGCGTCGAGCAGCTGCCGGTCCGCATCGGTGACGGTGCCGTCTGTGGCCCGCGTGGCCCAGGCACCGAGGAACCGGCCGTCGGCGACCCGCGCCACCGTCCCCGTCGGCAGCGCGAGCAGCGGCACGAGGTAGGCGGCCGACTGCACGAGCAGCCCGGCGAGGACCTCGACCTCCTTGTTGCGCAGGAAGGACTTCTCGGCCGTGCGCACCAGCCAGCCGGAGTCGTCCTCCGACGTCGACGGGCGCCGCACGAGGACGAGCTCGTCGGTCCGGCCTCTTTCGACGACCGTCAGTGCCGCCTTGGTGAAGGTCACGCCCATCGCCATGTCTACCGGCGCACCATCGACGTCCGCGCGGCTGAGCACGTCCGCCTGGGCGGCCTCGATCCACAGCGCGAGCGTCAGGTCGTCGGTCGTGGCGTCGACGAAGTCTTCCGCCGCGTAGTCCGGTGCCGTGATCGCGAACTGCGTCTCCCGGTCCTGCCGCAGCTGCCAGAAGCCGAAGCCCACCATCGTCCGCAGCCCGTCCTCCGTGTTGCCCGCCTCGTGGTGGCGGCGGTAGCGGTCGACGACCGGCCGGGCGAAGGGAGCCACCTCACCCGCGCAGCGCAGCGTCGCCACGGTGCCACCACCGAGGTCGACGGCAGGCTGCGGCTCGGGCTGGGTCGAAGGGAGTGGGAGCGGGAAGGTCGTCATGGGGGCATCCTTGTCCTCCCGCCGGCCGGCGGACAGGGGGAGCGTTCCCCCCTTGTTGGCTGAGGTGCGACCGAGGAGCCTCGAAGCCGTCCGGCGCCCGAGCGTTGTCGGTGCCCGCACCTAGTGTTGGCCTCGTCGCTGGAGGACGAAGGGGGAGTGACGTTGGGTGGGATGACGGACGGCCTGCGGAGCGGTCTGGGCACGGGCGAGCTGGCCGCGCTGGCGCAGCGGGTTCTGGACGAGTGGCGTCGCGGGCCAGCCACTCGGGCCGAGCAGATGGAGGTCTGCGACTGCTGTGGCGACTGGGTCGACGTCGAGCACCCCAGGGATCGGGAGATGGCCGACCAGTGGCGTGAGGCGACGGCCGACCGCGCCCGCATGGAGTCCCTGCGCTCCGGCTCCGGCCCCGGGTGGCCGGGGCCGGAGATCGTGCCCGACGATGCGGTGACCGGCTGGACTGGGTCCCGCGCCCCCGAGTGGTGCCTCGACGAGCTGCTCTAGGACGTCAGCCGCGACCTCGTCCCTTATTGCGCAGCGGCAGGGTGAAGCGGTCGAGGTCCTGCCCGATCGTCACCTTGCCGCGGTACCCCTTCTGCGCATCGCGTCGCCACTGGTTCTTGTCGACCTTGGCCGCGCCCAGGTCGGCGTAGTGCGAGACGACGAGGTGCTTGGCGTGGGCCGCCTCGGCGACGAGACCCACCTTGTCGCTCTCGACGTGCGACTGGAGCATGTGGTCGAGCGAGGCCTCGCCGAGCCCGGCTCCCTTCACGCCGATCGCCTCGTGCACGAGCAGGTCCGTGCGCTCGGCCATCTCGATGAGGTTGTCGGAGTGGCGCGTGTCTCCGCTGAAGGTCACCGACCCGTACTCGGTGTCGAAGCGGAAGGCGTAGGCGGGGAAGACCGGCCCGTGCGGCACGAGCGTCGCGGTTACCGTCACCTTGTCGTCGGCGAAGATCGTGAAGGGCCGCATCCGCGGAGCCGTGTCGAGGTAGGTCGCGTGCACGCCGGCCGGCAGGGCGATGTCGCGCACGTCCATGAGCGTGCGGATGTCGACGACGTTCATGTCCCGCAGGAAGACGTTCATGCTGTACGCGTAGGCCGCGTGCAGCGACTGCGTCATCTCGACGGTGCCGGGCGTCGGGTTCGCCGGGTTGACCGTCGGCGCCTCGCCGCCGCCGAACTTCGGCTGCAGACCACCGGCGGCACCGGGCCCGAAGACCGGGACCTGCCGCTCGATGTGGTCACCGGCCTGGTTCTTGATGTGCCCGCCGAGCATGAAGAAGTTGTAGTAGTCGGCGATGTGGTCCGCGTGCAGGTGGGTGAGGAAGATCCCCGCGATCGAGTCGAAGCGCAGCCCCGCCGCGGCAAACTGGGTCACCGACGCGCGACCGCAGTCGACCACATAGGTGCGGCCGTCGACGACGAGGGCGCTCGCCGCGCCCACCTGGTGCAGGTCCACCGGCGGGCCCGCGCGGGTGCCGAGGAGGACGAGCTCCAGGCCATTGCCACGCGGCGGGCGAGCCTTCGCTCCCTTCGACGAAGGGGAGGCCGCCGCCATCCCGGGGACGAGCGCGAGACCCGAGGCGGCGCCGACGCCGGCCATGATCGAGCGGCGCGAGATCCCGAGGCCACGACGCGCCTCGTCAATCGCCTCCTCGCGCTCCGAGTGGACAGGCTCGTGGGGGAGCTGGTCGCACAGGCAATGAGGGCCGTGCTCGGGGTGCTGGGACATGTGAACTCCTTTGTTCGACGTCGTCGCCAAAGGTAGGGACGAGGCAAAGAGGGGATCAGCTCGTTCGTCAGGCGGGAACGCCCGCCCCTTCCAGACGGTCGCTTCGCGACCTCCTCAGGGAACGTGGGGATCCGGCCCGTCGAGACGCTTGCTGCGCAAGCTCCTCAGGGACCGTGGGTCAGCGGGTGTGGGAGGTTGGGGCGATGGACGTCCTGCCGATGTTCCCCCTTGGGCGGCGTTGCTGCCCGGCCGACCGCTGCCCCTCCAGATCTTCGAGCCGCGCTACCTCGCGATGCTTCGTGACATCGCGGCGGACGAAGGGAGGTTCGGCGTCGTCCTCATCGAGCGCGGCTTCGAGGTCGGCGGTGGAGACCACCGCTTCTCCGTCGGCACCGTCGCCGCGGTCGAGCGGGCGTGGCCGACGCCTGACGGGCGGGTCCTGCTGCTGGCGCGGGGGCAGGAGCGCTTCGAGGTCGTCCGCTGGCTGCCCGACGACCCCTACCCGCGCGCCGAGGTGCGGCTTCTGCCCGAGCTCAGGTGGAGCAGGGAGCACGCCGAGATCCTCGCCGAGACCGAGGCGACGGTCTGCCGCGCCCTCGCGGTGATGCGCGAGCACCGCTCCGACACCTGGCCCGCCGACGTCGAGCTCGCCGACGATGCCGTCACCCGCAGCTGGCAACTCGCCGGCATCGCACCGGTCGGCGCCCTCGACCAGCTGACCCTGCTGCGCTCGTCCTCCGTCGACGAGCTGCTCGAGACCACGGCGCGAGTGGCGACGGAAGCGGTCGACCTGCTGGCGATGCAATTGCCGGATGACCCGGCGTGAGCCGCGCCCCTGGTGATGCGGGGGCAGGACGTGGCTGTCGAAGGGCGACGCGCTGCACCTGATCTGAATCATGATTCACATATGGTGGACCCATGATCAACGTCGTAGCCCGCATCTCCGCCAAGCCCGAGTCCACCGACGCCATCGAGGCCGCCGTCGCCGCGGCGCGGGGCACATTCCTCGCCGACGAGGGGTGTCTGCGCTACGACCTCCAGCGCGTCGCCAAGAGCGAGGGTGAGTACATCCTCCTCGAGGCCTACGACTCCACGGAGGCGCTGAAGCGGCACGGCGAGATGGACGCCTTCGCCGAGTTCAGCCAGACCGTCGCGCCGCACCTGCTCGCTCAGCCCGAGGTCATCGTGCTCTCGCCCGTCGGTGACCAGGTCGATCTCGCGGTCTGAGGTCAGCCGCGCCGGGCCCGTTCGGCGAAGACGTCGAGCGCCGACGTCACCTGCGGAGCCGCCCACCCGGCGTCGACGCTGTAGGCCCGCCGCCTTGGTGACGACGCCAGCGTCACGCCGGCGCGCGATGACGGCGTCTGCGGTCGGCTGTGACAGACCCATCTCGCGCTGAACCATCGCCGATGTGATCGATGGCTGCCGAGAGAGCAGCGCCCGCCAGATCGCCACCGTCCGGCGGGCCCAGATCGCCGACACCCAGCCCTCTGGATCTCGATGAGGTCGCCGTCCCGGTGGGCCTCGCGCGGTGACCTGCTGCGCCGCGGCCTGTTCGACCCATCGGCTCCCCTTCGCCGCGCATCGTCGCGCCGAAGTCATCAGGGCGCGGCAGCATGAGCTTCCTGCCGGGCGACGCGCAGGAAGGAGTCTGCTGCGGGGTTGCGGCGACGATCGCGGTGCCAGACGATCGCGACCGTGCGCGGTGTGACGTGCTGGAGCGGGAGAGTGCGCAGTCCCTCGCGGGCCGAGTCCACGGACAGCCACGAGATCACGGCGGCACCCACGCCTTCGGCGGCCAGTCCCAGGATCGTGCCGTTGTCGTTGGAGCGCAGCAGGATCTGATCGAAGAGCTCCGGACGCCCCAAGCGGTTTTCGATGGCGTGGACCTCACGCATGTGCCCGTAGGTGAGCAGCGGCATGCCGGTCAGCTCGCGAGGGTGGATCGGCCCACCGTCCGCCACGAGGGGGCTGTCCTCTCGGACCACGACGACGTAGGGGTCCTCCAGCAGCTCCTGGTAGCCGAAGGGTCCGCTCATCATCGGCAGGACGACGAAGGTGAGGTCGAGCTCGCCACTCTCGACGAGGTCCAGGAGCTGCTCGTCGTTTTCCGCCTCGGTCAGCTCTATGCGCACCTGTGGCCATGCCGTGCGGAACTCGCGGACCACGCGGGGCAGGAGCCGGGAGCCCACGCTCTGGTAGCAGCCGACGCGCAGCGCGCCGGACTCCCCTTCGGCCAAGGCCCGCAGGTCGGCTCGGGCACTGTCCAATCGGGCGAAGATCGCCTCCGCGTGCCCCAGCAGGAGCTCTCCCGCAGCGGTGAGCTGGACCGCGCGCGTCCGCCAGGGCGCTCCACCCCGATCAGGGGTACGAGGCCACGGATCAACTCTGTGCTCACCTACGGTGAACGCCCCGACATGGTGCTCAACGACCTGACCTCCGAGTTGTTCTACGGCCGCACGTCGACCTGAGCGTCACGCCCCCCAGCCCACGAGCAGGACGAGCGCGAGCGAGGTCCCGGCGGCGATGAGCGTCGAGATCGTCGCGAGCGTGAGCACCTGCAGCGGCAGCGGCCACAGGTCGCGGCCGCGGATGCCCATGCCCAGGCCGTACATGCCGGCCGCGAGCAGCAGCGTCGTCATGACGTCGGTGACCGACAGGACCCCCTGCGGCAGCAAACCGCTCGTGCGGACCGCGACGGCGCCGACGAAGGCGACGATGAACCACGGCACGAGGGGAGCGGTCGCTCCCTTCGCTCCGGGGGTGGTGCGGGCGAGGACGGCCGTCAGCGGTGCGAGCAGCGCGACCCGGCCGAGCTTGACGGTCATCGCCAGCGCCACGGCGGAGGTGCCGATGAGCGACCCCGCCGCCGCCACCTGGGCCACCTCGTGGATGCTCGCGCCCGCCCAGATCGCCGCCTGCCCATCGCTCAGACCGATGACCCCCGCGAGCCATGGCACGGCGACGATCATCGCCGAGCCATAGAGGGTGACCATGGCGACGGCCAGGGCCACGTGCTGCTGCTTCGCGCGCACGGTGTCCTCGACCGCGGCGATGGCCGCGGCGCCGCAGATCGAAAAGCCCGTGGCGATGAGCAGGACCAGCCCGTCCTCGAGGCCGAGGTGGCGACCGATGTAGCGCGTCCCCGTGTAGGTCGCGAGCACCGTCGTCGCGATGACGAGGAGACCCGCCGGGCCGATCGAGACGATGTCGGCGAAGGGGAGGCGCAGCCCGAGCGCGGCCACGCCCAGTCGCAGGAGGAACTTCGTGGCGGCGCCGTGACCGGCGACGGCCGGGACCCTGCCCAGGCGGCTGTTGACCACGACCACGCCGATGACCAGGGCGATGAGCAGCGGGCCGAGCAGCGGGATCACCGCGCTCAGGGCCAGCGCCGCCCCGGCCGCGGCCAGCGGTGCGACGAGCGTCGCCCCCCGCCCTCGCTCCCTGAGGAGCTTGCGCAGCAAGCGTCTCGAAGGGGGCCGCGCGGTCATCGTCTGCATGACCACCACGGTGCCGTGGGCGCGAGCCCCTCGGTAGACCCCGAACCCGGCACGGGTCATAGTCTTGGACTATGGCTGAGCTGCCCGACCATGCGACTAGTCGAGACCCTCCGGCTGGTCTCGTG
>NZ_JBNFOF010000003.1:0-39081 GCF_057364645.1 Janibacter sp. CFPM2_SD2 | reverse complement strand
GCCCGACCTCGCCGCGCGGCTCGCGGCAGGCAACCCCGCCCCCTTCGCCGGGGTCGTGCACGTGCCCTCCGCCGGCGTCGACGTCGTCACGCCTCGCCCGAGCGCTACCTGACCCGCACGGGGGACCGGCTCGTGTCGAGCCCGATCAAGGGGACCGCGCCGACGGTCGAGCAGATGCTCACCAAGGACGTCGCGGAGAACGTCATGATCGTCGACCTCGTCCGCAACGACCTGCAGCACGTGTGTGCTCCCGGCAGCGTCGTCGTCGAGCGGCTCTGCGGGCCGGAGGAGCACCCCGGGCTGGTGCACCTCGTGAGCGATGTCGCCGGAGATCTGCGGCCCGGCACGACGTGGGCGGAGGTGCTCGAGGCGAGCTTCCCGCCCGGGTCGGTGAGCGGTGCTCCCAAGTCGAGCGCCCTGACCGCGATCGCCGACCTCGAGCCGGTGCCGCGCGGTCCCTACTGCGGTGCGGTGGGCTGGGTCGACGCCGATCATCCTGACGGTCCGCGCGGGGAACTCGCCGTGGGGATCCGCACGTTCTGGACTGCGACGGACCCCGACGGGGTGCGTCGGCTGCGCTTCGGCACCGGGGCGGGCATCACATGGGCATCCGACCCGGAGGGGGAGTGGCGTGAGTGCGAGCTCAAGGCACGTGTCCTCGTCGGGCTGGCATCTGGAAGAGTGGTGACATGAGCAACGAGGTACGGGTCTGGGTCGACGGGGCGCTCGTCGCGGCGGACCAGCCGGCGCTGGCCGCCCTCGACCACGGGGTCACCGTGGGCACGGTGCCTTCGAGACGTGCAAGATCGTCGACGGTCAGGTGTTCGCGGCCGACCGGCACTACGCCCGTCTCGACCGCACCCTCGCCGGGCTGGGCCTGCCGCCCGCCGACCGCGAGGTCATCGAGCAGGGTGTCGCGGCGGTCCTCGGGGCCGGCCCCACGATCGGCTTCGGCCGGCTGCGTTACACGATCACCGCGGGTCTCGGGCCGCTCGGCTCCGACCGGGGCGACAGCGGCATGACCTACATCGTCACCGCGGCAGAGGTTCCCCCCTTCGCCCCCAGCGTGGCGGTCGCGACCGTGCCCTGGACCCGCAACGAGCGGGCGGCCACGGCGGGGCTCAAGACGACCTCCTACGCCGACAACGTCATCGCGCTCGCGCACGCCAAGGCCCGCGGGGCGTCGGAGGCGATCTTCGGCAACAACCGCGACGAGCTGTGCGAGGCGACCGGCAGCAACATCTTCGTCGTCGTCGACGGCGTGGTGCGCACACCCGCGCTGAGCAGTGCACCGCTGGCCGGCATCACCCGTGAGCTGACCATCGAGTGGGCCCGTGCCGCCGGCATCGAGGTCGTCGAGGAGGCCCTGCCGATGTCCGCCCTCGAGACGTGCGACGAGGTCTTCCTCACCGGCACCACCCGCGACGTGCACCCGGTCCACCGGGTCGACGATCGTGAGCTGCCGGCGCCCGGCCCCGTGACCACCCGCGTCCAGCAGGCTTGGGCCGCGGCGTCCGCGACCGAGATCAACCCCTGACCGGAGTGGAGACCATGGCGGGGGACGTGGACACGACCAGCGAGACGGCTGGTCAGGGCAAGGACGCATCGGGGGCCCGACGGGCCTACCGTGACGTGCGCCGCGAGCAGCACGCGATCGTGCGCCAGGAGCTGCTCGACCGCTTCGGCGAGGACGGCCGGATCGACGCGCACGAGGACCCGATCCGCTGGCGACGGGCGCTGCGCACCCATCCGGTCATCGGACCGGTCTACCGGGTCGTCATCGCGACGCTCGGCCTGCTGCTCATCATCGCCGGCATCCCGATGGTCCCGCTCGTGGGGCCGGGGTGGGCGGTGATCTTCGTCGGCCTCTTCCTGTGGAGCACGGAGTTCATCTGGGCCCGTCGCGTGACGCAGTTCGTCAAGGCCGAGGTCAAGGCCTTCGAGCAGTACACGCGCGCCCTGCCGTGGCAGGCGAAGATCCCGATGCTGCTGCTCTCGGCGGCCTTCGGGTGGTTCTGCTTCTACCTCGCGCTGCTCATCACGGGCGTCCCCGGATGGCTGCCCCAGCAGGTGCTCGACCTGCTGCTGCAGGTCCCGGGGCTGCACCGGGCCTGACCCGGTCCCTGCCCTTCGAGACATTCGCCCGCTTCGCGGACTCTTTCCTCAGGACCCGGAGGCCGCCCGCGGCCGTCTCGAAGGGGACGACACGCCGCGGGACCGATTGGCACCGAAGGGAGCCCGCCGGGTACTCTGCTCAGGTTGCCCGGCCGGGAGACTGGCCCGGGAGCACCACGGACGTATAGCTCAGTTGGTTAGAGCGTTCGCTTCACACGCGAAAGGTCAGGGGTTCGAGTCCCTTTACGTCCACCGCACGCACAAGGCTCGAACCCTTGCCAACGGAAAGTTGGTTGAGGTTCGGGCCTTGTGTGCGTCTGCGGCCCAGGTCAGCGCGTTGGCGTTGACCTGTGGATCGAGGAGCATCTCGAAGGGTCGGTTGTGCTCGACGCGCAGCTCGTTGTCTTCGTCGATGAAGACCTTGGTGAAGAACGCCTGATTGCACAGCCGCCGGTTGGTGTCGTCGCACCGGGTGTAGATGTCGGCGCAGTTGGCGAGCAGACCGAGCGCGTCGTCGAGGTGGCAGCGGGCGTCGGCGTAGTCGCCGTAGTGGGCGTCGATGCGGCGGGTCACTTGGTCGAGTTCGGCGACGGTCACCGGCCACGAGGCGGCGCAGCGCATGGCCGACAAGCCTGCCGTCCTCGGCCAACCTGCCCTCGGCATCCGCACTCGGGGCGAGGATGCGATCAACGACCATCGGCAGGATCGGCACGTCGTTCTCCCGCACCGTCTGAGTCAGGGCGATGTCGATCGCGGTGTGCTCCAACGGCGACAAGCCGCGCGCGAGCACGGTCTCCGCGAGGGCGCCGATCAGGTCACGGCGTCGCGCAGCGATGGTCGAGGCCCACTGCTCAACCGAGAGTCCGCTGGGCCGGTGGCCTTCGTCGAGTGGATTCAGGCGAGTGTTGAGTCCGTGGCCGAGGACGATGGCGCGTCCGCCGACGGCGTTGGCGACGGCGGTGTGTTCGCCCTTTGGATCGCCGGGAACGTACACGCGCCGCCCGAACGGTAGCGACCGCGTGTAGAGGGACTTGGCCAGCGATGACTTGCCGGAGCCGACGATCCCGGCCAGCACCACGTTGGGTGCGGTGATGATGCCGCGTGCGTAGAGCACCCACGGGTCGTAGACGAAGCTCCCGCCCGAGTAGAGGTCTTGGCCGACGAACACGCCGTCGGCGCCGAGACCGCCCTCGGCGACGAACGGGTACGCGCCCGCCAGTGTCGCCGACGTGTCCTGATGCCGCGTCAGATGAAACCGACCTGGGGTGCGCAGCCGCGCAGCACCGGACTCGCCCGCCTTCGGCAGGTAGATCGTCGCGCGGCGCTCGGCGCGCTCCTGCTCAGCCTTCGCCTTCGCGGCGGCGATCGCGGTCCTGTGCTGCTCGGCGTGCAGCCTCGCCTCGGCCTTGCGGCGCTGCTTGCGGAGCTTGCGCCGCTCCTTCGACGGTGCCACCAGAACGGCGGTGTGCAGCCGCGCGCGATCCTCGGTCACCGCACCAGCCCCCGCGCCTGCTTGACCGCCGTGATCTTGGCCGGCTCGAACCACGACCCGTCTCGCTTCGGCGCGGGCAGGTCGGCCCGCTCTGGGGCGCCCGGCGACGAGTACGACACCAGCAGTTCCGGCCCACCCTGCACCGGCTCGGGCTCGATCTGTTCGGCGGCCTGGGTCTCTGCCTCCGGTTCGGTGTAGCGGCGCAGCAACGAGAGGTAGCCGACGTGCGGGTTGACGACCAGCGCGTAGTCGCCCGAGAGCGCCACCCGGTCGTTTGTTCCCTCGCCGGGCTCGTCGTAGACGTATCCGTTCTCCAGCGCGGCCTGCGTGGTCTCGTCGCCGTAGTCCCACTGCGCGAGGAAGTCCACCGCATCGACATGGCCCAGCTCGCCGAGGATGCGCAATGGCCGGTCGGCCTCTTCGCCCTGGAGGAACACCACGCTGACCCACCGCGACGGCGCGGCCTCCTCGACGGCGGGCTCGGGATGCCAAGCGATCCGCCCCGCAGCGATGAACCCCTCCGCGAGCCGGTCATACGCCCGGTCGACGAGACTCGCGGCCTGACGCAACTCCTCCGCAGTGGCGAGCGCGTCCCGCACTCCTGCCTCGTGGCTGCCGGCGTCGTTGAAGGCGTGCGCGGCCTTGCGCTCGTGAACATCAGCGATCTGGTCGAGCGCCTGCCGCAGCGACCGCATCCCCGAGGACAGGTCACCGATAACCCCATACATCTCGGCTGGCTGATCGAACCCCCGGCTCGCGTGAGTGAGTCCGCGCAAGGCTTCGGACGCCTCAGCGGCATCGGCAGTCGAATCGAAGAACGTGGGCATGGTCGGCCTCCTCGCAAGTCGTGTGACCAGGAGGTGTGCTGCGATGACCCAGGCGCTGTCGAAGGCGGCTGACATACTTGATGGAGGCGTCGGAGGGAGGCACGAGGCAGTCACCGGCGAGAAGGAGAGCCACATGGACGACCCGCGCGACGAGTCCGGTAATGATGACGCCGTTGGCAGGCAGACCGCAGAGGACCGTCAGGTCAGGTCCGACGCGCTTGAGCTCGCAGCGTCCACGACCCTCGTCGAGGTGACGCCAGGCGTCGCAGTCGTATTCGGCGAAGTCCCCGACGGTCTTGAACTCATCAGCCTTGACATGGTGCCGTCCTTCGACCGCGCTCAGCTCTCCACCGCTCTCGGCTCCTTCGGCAACGCAGGCACGATCGTCGGGAACGTCGCAGAGGCTGTATCGAGCGCGCAAGGCCTCTTCCGCGTCAACGATGCGACGCTGTCTCTGTTGAAGAGCGGCGGGGAGATGGCAGCAAAGGACGGCGCCAAGCTCGGGGCGATCTTCAAGAACGGTGAACTGGTCGCCCAGGCGCGATTCATCCCAGCCTCCATGACTGCCGCCACGGCGATCGCAGCTATCGGCCCGGCCGTCGCCATGATCGCGCTCCAAATGCAGCTCGGCGAGATTTCCGGCCTCGTCCGCTCCAACATCCAGCTCACGACGCAGACGCTCAAGGCCATCCGAAACGAGCAATGGGCAGAGCTTGAAGGGCTGGCGGAGTCCGTCGATGAGGCAGTCAAGGAGACCCGCGAACTCGACGCCATCACAGACTCTGTCTGGGAGCCCATCGCTCCCAGCGGTCCCAACATCCGCAAGCAATTGAAGCTATACCGCAAGAACGTGGCAGGCCATGTCCAGGAACTCGGGAAGTTGGACGGTCGCGCTCGCCGCCAGTACCTCGAATCCAACGCCGAAGCAATCGTCTTCGATACCTACGCGCTTCTCAGCTCACTCAAGACCCACGCGGAGTACCAGGCTGTCCGGGCCGCCCTCGCCAGAACACGAAGCACCAACGACGAGAGCGAAGCGCAGCTCTTCGACCGGATCGCCCGGAACACTCCCGTCGAGATAGACGAGTCGCTCTCCG
Source organism: Janibacter sp. CFPM2_SD2 (assembly GCF_057364645.1). Lineage (NCBI taxonomy): Bacteria > Bacillati > Actinomycetota > Actinomycetes > Micrococcales > Intrasporangiaceae > Janibacter > Janibacter sp. CFPM2_SD2. Next base: position 33,550 of record NZ_JBNFOF010000003.1, on the reverse strand, counting down.
AAATCCGATCGCTGACCGAGTCGCTCGTCCGCGAGTTGCGGATCATCGCCGAACTCCCCGGCCGCGCCACCGTGCCTCTCACGAAGAAGCGAAAAGACGCCAAGGCTTCTCAACTCACTTGCAGGCAGCTCCTCGAAGCGATCGACCCTTTGGCCAACATGCTCCAGCCAGCAGTCGAGATGCCAGCAGTACCAGCGGCGGTATGCGCACCCGAAGGGCTTGAACTCGATCCGTATCTGCATATCCTTCGGTGGTTCCTTGAGGATGGCGAGACGCTTCGCAGCGTGGCCTTCCCATACGAAATGGGAACTCACAACTTCGCTGGCGTCGTGCCGGCCATTCTCGCCAGAAGGGTTGATGCGACCTGGGATGCGCTCGCGCCAGAGTGAGCCAGTGCCATCGTTGAGAAGTTCGCGTCGAGCACGTTCGTAGCGGTGACTGACCGACGGATCGTCACCGCTAACCCAGGGAACCTCCTAAAGCGAGGCGAACTCGGCCCGATCTACTCCCTGGATGACGTACGGAATGTACGCGGTCGCTCGCACCGCGGAGCGGGCGTCCGACCCACTATCGACGTGGCCACAGAGGAGCGCGACCTGCATTGGATGTTCCCCGACGCCGCGGAGCACGAGGACATCGACAGCCTGTCGGCGGCTCTCTCCGAAAGAACGCCCCACGCTGTTTCGGCCCCGACAGCGATTGAAGGACTTGCCACAGCAGACTCCGCCATCGACGCCTAGAGATTGCGCGAGTGCAGGCATGAGTGAGCAGGAAGGCTTCCGGCCGACGGGTGGGCGGGCAAAGAGCGGCAAGTGCGCGCTGTGCGGGGCCCGGGCAAGACTCACCAAGGCACACGTGCCACCGAGAGCTGCATTCAACAATGGGAGCTTCTCTTGGGGCGGCACGACAGCAGGCAACCGACTTGCCCACGGGCGTCCACGACTCGGTGGCGCCAGCCTGTATGCGCATTGCGAACCTTGCCGGGCAGCCACATCCCCTTGGGATGACGAGTACATTCGGTGGGCCTACACCTTCGCAGGCAACCTGCTCCACTCCCAATGGAAGGGCGAGCGGACTCATATTGAAGGAAAGCTCAACGAGGTTCGCCCGGGCCGATTCATCCGCTCCGCGCTCGCGGGCATGACAGCGCTGACTCCGAAACTCATCGATTCACACCCTGACCTGGTCGGGGCCGTGCGGCATGGAGTCGCAGCCCCAGCGCCAGAGGGCATCCGGCTCTTGGCGGCGATCGCGCCGGACGGAGCGGCGGCGGTCCTTGAGGGAGCACACGAGGGCTTGGCCGTAAAGCTGTCGCGGGATGGTGGAAGGGACGATGAATGGACGACAACCACCACACCGACAATCTCTGCCGTGATTCACTTCCCTCCGTTCAGCTTGCTGCTCGCGGATCGCCAGCTGGTGAGCGCTTTGCCACATGCCGACTGCACGGACTGGCTAGAACTCGGGGTCGACGACCTCGCAGACGTGTCCCTGGTGCTTCCCGTGGTCGATCTGCCACGAACCCCAGACGCGCCGGTTCCTGTTTCGATGCTTCGGTTCATCGAGGCGCGAGCCTGATCCACTGCCGGAGCAAGGGTCGGGTCACGCCGCGGCGGTGGCGGTTGACTTAGACCCGGCGGCAGAGCGGGAGCGCGGCGGCGGTGAACGCGGCGGCTTGCTGTCCGACGAGGAGCCGGGTCTCACAGGATGCCTGGATCGCGGCTTGCTCGATGGCGGCAACGGCTGCGTCGAGTTCTTCGACGGTGGGTGCGGAGACGGCGATGAGGCCGGTGTAGCGAAGGATGCCGTGTCCGGCGGTGAGGTCGGCTTCTTGTTGGAGCACGTCGTGGTACTCGGCGGTCTGGGAGGCATCTTCGATCTGGCCGATCTTCGCGCGCTGGGCCTGGTCGGAGATGTGCTCGACCTTCTTCTTGCGGATGTCGCGAGCGGCAGCATCGGAGCGCATCGGGGTGCAGATCAGCGAGAACGATCGCTGGATGCCAGTGGACAGCAACACCGGCGACAGGAACCCCGGATACACCAGCGACCGCGGCCACTCGCTGACCCAGAGCACCGCATGGTGAGCGGAGTCGGTGCGCAACCTGCCCCAGGTGTCGACGTTCACCGCTTCACCCACGTCTGGGAGAAGACCGCCTCACTTGAGCTACGCCACGGCCGCACGGCGGCTATCGACACCTACCTCGCCCATCAGCGCATCACCGACGGCGACGGCGAGGCCATGACCGATGCCGCCTACGGAGGTCCACCACACCGAAGGCCCGAGACCTGCATCAGCAGGTCTCGGGCCTTCGTCGTGCTGGCACCTCAGCCGGGACCAGACGCCTGCTTCCAGACGGCGTACTCCTGCGGCAGGCAGACGGCACAGGGGCGGAACCCGGCAGCGATCGCCGTGGCCTCGTCGGCGAAGAACACGCGCTGGGTGACGTATCCGCCCTTCGCGATGGCCCGCAGCGCCGTCGGGCAGTCGAGACGACCGTAGATCCGTCCCTTTCGGTGCCCGCCCAAGGTGCCGGAGGTCGGGCTGTCGTACGGCACCCTGTCCGCGCCGAGCAGCGTGTACGTCTTCCTGGTCATCGGGCGCTCCCTTCGGTCGACGTGACGACCGTAGACTCACCGCACCATGGACACCATCCACTGGGTCGAGGACGGCACCGACCACGAGGCCGAGTGGCACTCCGAGAGCGGGGCGCCCGTCCCGTCCCGGGTCGTCGTGGGCGACGACACGATGACCGCCGACACCGCGATACGGCTTGCTTCCCGCGGCACCGCGATCCTCTGGCGCGGTGACCACCACAACGCTCGCCAGCTGCTCAAGGCCATGGACCGTCGCATCGAGCGCCGCGCTTCGCGGCGGCAGCGCGGCGAGGTGACCTTCGCCGGGCACCGGGCCGAGCGAGCCGAGCGGGCGAGGCTCATGGCGCAGCTCGTCGTCGAGCTCGGTGCCGACCGCTCGCTCGACCTGCGGCGCGCGCCCGACGTGCGCGCGGCCTGCCTGGCCGCCTACGGCCCGGGGTTCGGACCATGGTGGTCGCCCTCAGCGAGCTGCTCGGCGTCATCGGGGCCCACCAGTGGCAGACGAAGGGGGTGCACGTCCCGGCGCTCGGGGCGAGCATCCATCCGGCCTACGGCGTCTTCTCCCCGGTCCGCGGCGAGTACATCGATCTCGTGGCCGATGCGCCTCTGGCGCAACCGATCCCGCGCACGGCCTTCGACCTCGGGACGGGCACCGGCGTGCTCGCCGTCGTGCTGGCGCAGCGCGGTGTCGAGCGGGTCGTCGCCACCGACATCAACCCGCGAGCGGTGGCCTGCGCCCGCGACAACGCGCACCGGCTGGGCGTCGCCGACCGGGTCGAGGCGCTCGAGGCGGACCTCTTCCCGGACGGTCGGGCCGATCTCGTCGTGTGCAACCCGCCATGGCTGCCCGGCGAGCCGACCTCCGACCTCGAGGCGGGCATCTACGACCCCGGCTCGGACATGTTGCGCCGCTTCCTCGCCGGCCTCCCGGAGCACCTCGAGCCGGGGGGCGAGGGCTGGCTGGTCATCTCCGACCTCGCCGAGAACCTCGGTCTGCGCGCTCGGGAGGAGCTGCTCGGGCTCATCGGCGATGCCGGACTCGAGGTCGTCGACCGGCTGGAGACGGTGCCGCGCCACAGCCGGGCGAGCGACGCGAAGGACGCCCTCCACGCCGCTCGACGTGCCGAGGTCACGTCCCTCTGGCGGCTGACGGTGGCCCAGGGAAGCCAGCCGGCCCGGTAGCCGGGCACTCAGAGCGCGACGAGTCCCCGGGCCAGTGCGGTTGCGGCCGACTCGACGTCCTCGGTGCTCGTCGACCGGCCGAGCGAGAGCCGGAGGGCACCGAGCGCGGTGTCGGCGTCGAGGCCCATGGCGAGCAGCGCGGCGTTGGGCGAGTGCACGCCCGCGTGGCAGGCGCTGCCGGTCGATGCCGACACGTCGCTGACCGCCTCGAGGACCTGCGCCCCGAGGCGACCGGGGAGGGACACCATGAGGGTGTTGGGCAGGCAGCCGACCTCGGGAGAGACCCGCACCAACCCCGGCACGGCACGAGCGAGCCTGTCCCACAAAGCCTCTCGCAGAGCGGCCTGACGCTCGACCTCCGCGGAGAGCAGCTGCCCGGCGACCTCGGCGGCGACCCCGAGACCGACGATGAGCGCGACATTTTCCGTCCCCGGGCGCAGGCCACCCTCCTGCCCGGCTCCGAGGACGACGGGGGAGACCCGGGTGCCGCGGCGCACGTAGAGGGCACCGACCCCCTTCGGCCCGTAGAGCTTGTGCCCCGCGATCGACAGCAGGTCGACCCCGAGGTCGTCGACGTCGACCGGGATCTTGCCGACCGCCTGGGCCGCGTCGGCGTGGACGAGGCCACCCAGACGGTGGACGCGCTCCGCGAGCTGCGCCACCGGCTGGATCGCGCCGGTCTCGTTGTGCGCGAGGATCAGCGTGCCGAGGCCGATCGCACCGGTGGGGAGCGCGTCGAGGCGGACCCGGCACTCGCCGTCGACCGGCAGCTCGTGCACCTGCCAGCCGTGGTGCTCCTGCAGGTGCGCCAGGGGAGCGGCGGTCGCCGGGTGCTCGACGCACGAGGTGACGGCCACGCGGGTCGTGAGGTGCCGAGCGCTGCCCCGGATCGCGATGTTGTTGGCCTCGGTGCCACCCGAGGTGAAGACGATCTCGTCGGGCTCGGCGCCGACGAGCGCCGCGACCTGCTCGCGCGCTCGGTCGACCGCAGACCGGGCCCGCCGGCCCTGCACCGAGGCGCTCGACGGGGTGCCGAAGTCCTGCGTCAGGTGCGGCCACACCGCCTCGGCGACCTCGCGGGCGATGGGCGTCGTCGCGTTGTGGTCGAGGTACACGGGGTCGGCGGTCATGCCCCCATGATGTCGAGCGTTGCCCGGCCGGGGAGGATGGGGCCACCCCCGACGAGAGGACCGCGATGCCCCGCTCCCGTGCCTTCACCCAGGTCGACGTCTTCGGCACTCGGCCGTACTCCGGCAACCCGCTGGCCGTCGTCCTCGACGGCGAGGGCATCGACGACGACCTGCTCCAGGAGGTCGCGCGCTGGACCAACCTGTCGGAGACGACCTTCGTCCTGCCGCCCACCACGCCCGAGGCCGACTACCGGGTGCGCATCATGACCCCCGGCGGCGAGCTCCCCTTCGCCGGGCACCCGACGCTCGGCACCGCCCACGCCTGGCTGACCCACGGAGGCACCCCACGGCACGAGGACCGCATCGTGCAGGAGTGCGGCGCCGGGCTCGTCGACGTCCATCGCGAAGGGAGCGAGCTCGCCTTCACCGCACCGCCGCTCGTGCGCACGGGGCCGTTGGACGACGCCGACCTCGACCGCCTCGTCGCGGCCCTGGGCATCACGCGCGCCGACGTCGTCGGGCACCAGTGGGTCGACAACGGTCCGGGCTGGGCCGCGCTGCGCCTCCCTTCGGCCCAGCACGTCCGTGACCTGCGGCCTGACTGGTCGCACGCGCCCGACGCCAAGGTCGGGGTCATCGGCTGGCACGAGGACGGCGGCGAGCACCTCTACGAGACGCGGGCCTTCGTGCCCGGCCTCGGCGTCGGCGAGGACCCCGTCACCGGGAGCCTCAACGCCGGCATCGCCCAGTGGCTCGCGGCCGAAGGGGAGGCCCCGCACCGCTGGACGGTGACCCAGGGCGGGTGCATCGGGCGCTCCGGCGTCCTGTCGCTCACCGCCGAGGGCGGCGAGGTCCGGGTCGGCGGCACGGTCACCTCGCTCGTGCAGGGCACGATCAGCCTCTGACCCTAGGCTGGAGCCATGGCACGCATCGTCACCGACCAGAAGACCCGAGTCGTCAGCGCCCCGGTGGCGATCATCGTCGCCGTCGTCAGTGCCGGCTACATGCTCCCGTGGGCGATCGCGGCCGTGCGGGGCAACCGCAACGCCTGGTCGGTCTTCTGGGTCAACCTGCTCCTCGGCTGGACCGTCGTCGGGTGGATCGTCGCCCTCGTCATGTCGATCAAGGAGCACCGCATCCTCGAGGTGCGCTGACCCTTCGAGACGGCCGCGGGCGGCCTCCTCAGGGACCGGCAAAGAATGCTGTTGGTGGCCGAGGGCTGATGGGGGAGGATCCCCCTTCGTGGGACATGTCGACGTCGCCGGTGTCAGGTACGAGCTCTCGGACGGGCGCGTGCTGCTCGACGAGGTCTCCTTCCGCGTCGGCGAGGGCGCCAAGGTCGCCCTCGTCGGGGCCAACGGCGCCGGCAAGACGACGCTGCTGCGGATCGTCACCGGGGAGCTGACTCCGCACGCCGGGTCGGTCGCTCGCACCGGTGGGCTCGGGATAATGCGCCAGCACGTCGGTGCCGGTCTGGGGGAGCGGCCCACGGTTACCGACCTGCTGATGTCGGTGTCTCCCAAGGCGGTTCGCGAGGCGGCCGCCGAGGTCGACCGTCTCGAGCTGGCGCTCATGGAGACCGAGGACGAGCGCACCCAGATGCGCTATGCGACGGCGCTGTCCGACTTCGCCGATGCGGCGGCTACGACCAGGAGGTCGTCTGGGACGTGTGCACGACGGCCGCGCTGGGCGTCCCCTTCGAGCGCTGCAAGTACCGCGAGCTGGCCACGCTCTCCGGGGGCGAGCAGAAGCGGCTCGTCCTCGAGTACCTGCTGCGCGGGCCCGACGAGGTCCTGCTGCTCGACGAGCCGGACAACTACCTCGACGTGCCCGGCAAGATCTGGATGGAGGAGCAGATCCGCGCCTCCGACAAGACGATCCTCTACATCAGCCACGACCGTGAGCTGCTCGCCAACACCGCCACGCGCGTCGTCACCGTCGAGCTCGGGACTGCGGGCAACCGCGTGTGGACCCACCCGGGCGGCTTCGGGACCTACCACGAGGCCCGCCAGGAGCGCTTCGCCCGCTTCGATGAGCTGCGCAAGAGGTGGGACGAGGAGCACGCGAAGCTCAAGGCGCTCGTGCTCATGTACAAGCAGAAGGCGAAGTACAACTCGGACATGGCCTCGCGCTACCAGTCGGCCCGCACCCGGCTCGAGCGCTTCGAGCAGGAAGGGCCGCCGAGCGAGCAGCCCCGCGAGCAGAAGGTGACGATGCGCCTGCAGGGTGGTCGGACCGGCAAGCGCGCGGTCGTGTGCGAGCGGCTCGAGCTCACGGGGCTGATGCAGCCCTTCGACCTCGAGGTCTGGTACGGCGAGCGGGTCGCGGTGCTCGGGTCCAACGGCTCGGGCAAGTCGCACTTCCTGCGCCTGCTGGCTGCCGGCGGGAGCGACCCGGAGGTCGACAACCTCCCGGTCGGCGAGGCCGTCATCGAGCCGGTCGCGCACACGGGACGGGCCCGGCTCGGTGCGCGGGTGCGCCCGGGGTGGTTCGTCCAGACGCACGAGCACCCCGAGCTCATCGGGCGCACCCTCCTGGCGATCCTGCACCGGGGCGACGACCACCGATCGGGTCTCGGGCGCGAGGCCGCGAGCCGGGTCCTCGACCGCTACGAGCTGGCCCACGCGGGGGAGCAGACCTTCGAGTCGCTGTCGGGCGGGCAGCAGGCGCGTTTCCAGATCCTGCTCCTCGAGCTGTCGGGCGCGACCCTCCTCCTCCTCGACGAGCCGACCGACAACCTCGACGTCGAGTCGGCCAAGGCCCTCGAGGAGGGCCTCGACGCCTTCGCCGGCACCGTGCTCGCCGTGACCCATGACCGGTGGTTCGCCCGAGGCTTCGACCGCTTCCTCGTCTACGGGGCCGACGGGCGGGTCCGGGAGACCGACGGCCCGGTCTGGGACGAAGGGAGGGTCACCCGCGCTCGGTGACCCTCCCGTCCCGGTCTAGAAGCTCGCCAGGTCCGCCATCATCTCCGTGGTCAGCCAGTGGTCGGGGATGCCGAAGCCACCGACGAGCGTCGCCGCGTGGGGCCGCAGCTCGCCGCACAGCTCGTTGACGCGCGCGACGACCCCCTTCGACTGGCTGGCACTCAGCCGACCGTGCTCGATGAACCACGCGCGGTTGGCCTCGACCGTGCTGAAGACGAAGAGGTCGCACACGAGGTTGAGCAGGTCGCGGCCGGGGCCGTCAGGTGCCTCCTCGATGGCGGTGACGAAGGCCTCGAGCGCGACCCGGTCGATGTGCGCGCGGGCCGACTCGAGCAGGTGGTCCTGGGCCTCGTTGAAGACCCGGAAGGAGTCGGCGCCCTCCTCGCCGGCGCGGCGCAGGCGCATCGCGAGCGTCTCGGTGAGGTGCGACTCGCGGTCCTCGAAGAAGGCGAGCTGACCGCCGCGGTCCTCGAGCGCGTTGTCGCCGTCCTTGCCCGGGGCGCCGGAGATCAGTCGCTGGATGATCGACCCGCCGATGGTGTGCTCGATGACCGAGGTCGTCACCTGCCGGGCGCCGAAGAGGATCGCGCCGCGGGTGTCGAGCTCCTGGAAGTCGCTCTTGTAGTCGGTGAGCATGCCCTTGGCGAGCAGCTGCAGCAGCACCGTGTTGTCGCCCTCGAAGGTCGCGAAGACGTCGGTGTCGGCCTTGAGGTCGGCGAAGCGGTTGAGCGCCATGTAGCCGGCCCCGCCGCACGCCTCCCGGCAGGCCTGGATCGTGTCGTTGGCGTGCTCGGTCGTGATCGCCTTGAGCCCGGCGGCGCGCGCTTCGAGCTCGCGCTGCGAGGACTCGTCGGTGATCTCGCCGGTGCTGATGTCGGCGAGCTTGCCGGTCAGGGCGTTCTGCGCGAGGGCCAGCGCGTAGGACTTCGCGAGCCGGGGCAGGAGCTTGCGCTGGTGGGCCCGGTAGTCCATGACGACGACCTCGTGCTCGCCGTCGGGGTAGGTGAACTGCGTGCGCTGGAGGCCGTAGCGCACCGCGAGGGTGAGGGCGCTGCGGGTGGCCGCACCGGCGCCGGCGGCGACCGTCACCCGGCCGCGCACGAGCGTGCCGAGCATGGTGAAGAAGCGCCGGTTGACGCTCTCGATGGGCGAGGAGTAGCGGCCCTGGTCGTCGATGTCGCCGTACTTGTTGAGCAGGTTGGCGCGGGGGACGCGCACCTGGTCGAACATCAGCCGGCCGTTGTCGACGCCCTTGAGGCCGAGCTTGGTCCCGCAGTCGCCGATCGTCACGCCGGGCATCGGCTGGCCCGATTCGTCGCGCAGGGGGACGAGGACGCAGTGCACGCCGTGCTGCTCCTCGCCGACGACGAGCTGGGCGAAGACCGCGGCGAGCCGGGCGTCGCGGGCGGCGCCGCCGATGTAGTCCTTGCGGGCAGCGGGCGAAGGGGAGTGCACGACCAGCTCGTCGGTCTCGGGGTCGTAGGTGGCCGTGGTGAGGATCGACTGCACATCGGAGCCGTGGCCGGTCTCGGTCATCGCGAAGCACCCGGGCAGCGACAGGTCGGCCATGCCGGGCAGGTACTCGCGGTGGTGGCGCTCGGTGCCGAGGTTGGCGATGGCCCCACCGAAGAGGCCGAACTGCACGCCCGCCTTGACGAAGACGGACAGATCCCCGTGACCGATCATCTCCAGCCCGGTGACCGAGGCCCCGACGTCACCGGTGCCGCCGAGCTCGACCGGCAGGGTCGCCCGGACGAGCTCGCTGTCGGTGAGGGCGGTGACGAGCTCCAGGGTGCGCGCCCGGTGCTCCTCGAGGTCGAGGCGCAGGTCGGGCTCGGCGACGGGGAAGCGCGGGTCGGCTCGAAGCTGCTGCCGGATCGTCTCCCACCGACCGTCGAGGACGGCGCGGATCTGCTCGGCGACGGGGTCCTTGGTCTGCTGGGCGCTCATGCTTCGCATGCTCGCAGATCCCCGGGCGCGGCGGGCGCCGAGCCGATGGTGACCGCGTCACGTCGACGCCCAGCCAGACGTCGCACGACCCTAAGGAAATGCGGTCGGCAGCTCACACCTCGACGGCCTCGAGCTCCCGATCCGTCGCAGGCAGGCGAGAGAGCGCCAGCGCGGCGAGCAGGGCCGAGCCGGCGCAGATGCCCCACACGACGAGGTAGCCCGACAGGGGCGCGTGCCCCTCGGTCGGGTCGGAGATGCTGCCCGTGGACGCCAGGGCCACGGCGAAGAGCGCCGAGGCCAGGCAGCCGCCGACGGTCTTGGTCGCGTTGGTCAGGCCCGCCGCCTCGGCCGTGCCCCCGTGCGTCGAGGCGCGGCCGCGGCGGCCGGGAGCGAGGCGACGAGGGCCCCCGATCCCAGGCCGGCGATGCCCATAGCGAGCATCGCGTGCGCCAGCGCGTCGTGCAGCGGGATGAAGGTCGCGTAGCCGACGGCGACGAGCACGGCGGCCCCGACGAGCATGCCCCGCACCCCGAGACGACGGGCGGCGAAGGGGGACAGCAGCGCCCCGACGGCCATCGCGACGACGTAGAGGCCGATGAGGTTGGCGATCGCCGCGGCGTCGACGCCCAGTCCGTAGCCCACCTCCGCGGGGTCGGTCCGGGCGAAGGTCGACAGGGGGATCTGGGCGCCCAGGACGCTCATGCCGAAGAGGGCCGCGGCCAGCTGCACCGGCCACATCGTCGGGGCGGCGAGGGCGCGCACGTCGAGGAGCGGCGAGATGGTCACCATCTCGACGCGGACGAAGAGCCACATCACGGCGCAGCCGAGGGCCACGAGCAGCCAGGCCGGGGGACTGTCCAGGCCCTGCAGGCGCACCACGACGAGCCCACCCAGGACGAGCAGCAGCCCGGTGCTCAGCAGCGCGGTGCCGACGAGGTCGAGGCGGCCGGTGGCCGGAGCCGACTCGTCGCGCACTCCGAGGAGGATGGCCACCAGGGCGATCGTCGTCGCGGCGGCGGGCACGGCGAGCAGTGCGGTCATGCCGAGGACCGGCTGGAGCGCGCCGGCCCCCAGCGCGCCGGCGATGACGCCGACCTCGAGTGCCATGACGAGGAGGGCGGCGCCGCGCCTGACGAGCGCCGGGCGGTCGGGGTGCTCGCGAGAGCGCTCGTGGAGGATCGCGATCTCCATCGGGAGCCAGACGGTGTAGGCACCCTGGATCGCCCAGCCCACGAGGAAGGTCCAGAAGCCGGGGGCCAGGGCCACGACCCATCCGCCGACCGCCGTGATCACCGTAGCGATGATGAGCACCCGACGGTGACCGTGCAGGTCGCCGAGCCGGGAGAGCACGGGCACCGCCAGCGCCGCGACGATGAGCTGGGCGGCCTCGAACCAGTTGACATCGCCGTCGGCGATGCTCAGGTGGTCGGCGATGTCGCTGTAGATCGGCGTGTAGTAGCCCTGCAGGATGCCCGAGGCGATCTCGACCGCGGCGAGGAAGCCGACGATTCGCCAGATCGTCGGGCTCACGTCGCCGGGCCCGTCGCGTCGACCCCGCCCAGCCCGTCGAGCAGCGCCCGGTACCAGCGGACCCCGTCGAGGAAGTCCGCGACGCCGAGGCGCTCGTCGTAGGAGTGGATCGCCTCGCGCTGCTCACCGCTCATCCGGAAGGGCGCGAAGCGGTAGACCCGGTGGCAGATCGTCGTGAAGTGCCGGGAGTCGGTCGCCGCGTACATGACGTAGGGCACCGGCACCGCGTCGTCGAAGACGGTCGTGATCGTCCGCTCGAGGAGGGCGAAGGCCGGGTCGTCGACGGGGGAGAGCGGGCTCGGCTCGTGGGCGTCGGCCACCTCGACGTCGATGTCGGACCCGACGACCCGCCGGATCCGGTCGGTGGCGTCCGCGGTGGTCTCGCCGACCGCGATGCGCAGGTTGAGCCCGGCGACGACGGAGGTGGGGCTGACGTTGATGGCCGGCGACCCGGTGAGCGTCGTGACCGCCACGGTCGTGCGGGCCAGTGCGGCGGCCTCGGGGCCGGCGGCGACGAGCAGCCGGGCAAGGGCACCGGGGAAGCGGTCGGCGCGCTCGACGACCGGTCGCAGGGGGCGCGGCAGGTGCGGCGCGAGACGCCGGAGCATCTCGAGCGTCGCGGGGGAGACGTGGGCCGGGAAGGGGCGGTGCTCCAGTCGGGTGATCGGCCGCGGCCACGCGGGCGGCGGGACCCCCTTCGCCGGTCGCGAAGCGTGACCGCCGCGGCCGCTGGCCGTGAGCCGAAGGGAGAGCACCCCCTTCTCCGAGACGCCCACGACCCCGAGGGGCCGCGTGACCCCGGGGAAGGCCTCGGAAGCGACGGCTCCGCCCTCGTCGAGGACGAACCAGGGGCGTACGCCCCGCTCGCGCAGCGTCTCCACGGCTCGACGGGCGCTGCTGCCCATGACCTCCTCGTCGCTGCCGAAGGAGAGCCACACGTCGCGTGCGGGCCGCTGCCCGTCGGCCAGGAGGGACTCGACGGCGGCGATGACGGCGACGAGCTGGCCCTTGTCGTCGAGGGTCCCTCTGCCCCAGATGACGCCGTCGACGACCTCGGCCGCCAGCGGCGGGTGCGTCCACAGGCTCTCGTCGCCGAGCGGGACCACGTCCATGTGGGCCATGAGGACGACGGGGTCGGCGGTGGCCGTCGGCGAGGTCGGGTCGGCGGGCACCCGGATGAGCAGCGCGTGCGGCGGGACGTCGATGACCTCTCCCACCTCGTGGGTCAGGGGGAAGTGCTCGCGCAGGCGGGAGTGCAGCTCGACGAAGGGAGCGGGGTCGGTCGTCTCCGGGTCCGCGGAGGCCACGGTGGGCAGCCGCAGGATCTCGCGCAGTGCCGCGACGGGGGCCGCGTCGATGGGGTCCATGGGCGCGACCCTACGCGTCGGTAGGCCGCTTCCAGGCGATCTTCAGACCCGACCAGGCGAGGTCGGTCAGCTGGGCGGTGACCTCCTCGCGGGAGACCTCGCCCGCGGTGCCGGCGAGCCACGCGTCGGCGCCGGCTCGCACCAGTCCGACCATCGACTGGCCCCACAGCATCGCGGGGGCCGGATCGTTGCCGCGCTCGACGAGGGCGGCTGCGACGAGGTCGCTGATCTGCCCCGCCATCCGACCCGTGGCGCTGGCGGCGACCTCGGCGGCGTTGCCGCCGGTCGAGGTGCCGACGATCGGCGCGGAGACGATGAATCGGTAGACCTCGGGGTCGCGCTCGACGAGCTGGAGGTAGGCGTCGATCGCGGCGTGGATCACCGAGCGCGGGTCGACGTCGAGCGCGTCGAGCCCGGAGCCGGACCCGCCCGTCCGGCGACCGAGGACCTTGCCGATGTCGCGCAGGATGAGCTCGTCGACTCGGGCGGCGACGGCCTGGTAGAGGCCGCGACGGTCGGTGAAGTGCCGGTAGAAGACCGTCTTGGACGTGCCGGCGTCGGAGGCCAGCTCGTCCATGCCGACGGCGGCGCCCCGGCTGCGGATGGTGCGGATCGCCGACTCGACGAGCGCCTTGCGGCGCTCCTGACGATGCACCTCCCAGCGGGCGCTGCGGCCGTCGGTGGTGTCACTCACAAGGCGGGACGGTATCAGGGACGAGGAGTACCTGCTACCGTCCGTATCGCATAAAGTCAGTGGTGGGAGAGGCGGCGCACGACGCCGTCCCCGACTGACACCAACACGACCCAGGAGACCTGTGGTGGCTAACAACCTGCCGCGTCGCGCCGCCGTCCTCGGTGGCAACCGCATCCCCTTCGCCCGCCAGTTCGCCGCGTACGCCGAGGCGTCCAACCAGGACATGTTCACCGCCGCCCTGGACGGGCTCGTCGCCCGCTACAACCTCGGTGGCAAGCACATCGACGAGGTTGCCGGTGGTGCGGTCATCAAGCACTCCCGCGACTTCAACCTCGTCCGCGAGGCCGTCCTCGGCTCGGCCCTCGCGCCGACGACCTCCGCCTACGACCTGCAGCAGGCCTGCGGCACCGGCCTCGAGACCGCGATCCTCGTGTCCAACAAGATCAAGCTGGGCCAGATCGAGTCCGGCATCGCCGGTGGCGTCGACACCGCCTCGGACGCCCCGATCACCGTTACCGAGTCGCTGCGCAAGAAGCTGCTCAAGGTCAACCGGGCCAAGGGCGCCAAGGCGCAGGCCCTGGCGCTCACCAAGATCCGCCCGACGGACCTCGGCATCGCCACCCCGGCCAACGTCGAGCCGCGCACCGGCCTGTCGATGGGTGACCACATGGCCATCACGGCCAAGAAGTGGGGCATCACCCGCGAGGCGCAGGACGAGCTCGCCATGAAGAGCCACCACAACCTCGCCCGCTCCTACGACGAGGGCTTCCAGGACGACCTCGTCACGAGCTTCATGGGTCTGTCCAAGGACCAGAACATGCGGGCCGACTCCTCGATGGAGAAGCTCGCCAAGCTCAAGCCGGTCTTCGGCAAGGGTGACGACGCGACGATGACCGCCGGCAACTCGACGCCGCTCACCGACGGCGCGTCCGTGGTGCTGCTCGGCTCCGAGGAGTGGGCAGCGGAGCAGGGCCTCACCCCGCTCGCGTGGTTCGTCGACGGCCAGGCCGCCGCGGTCGACTACGTCCACGGTGCCGAGGGCCTGCTCATGGCTCCCGCCTACGCGATCCCGCGCATGCTCGAGCGCAACGGCCTGACGCTGCAGGACTTCGACTACTACGAGATCCACGAGGCCTTCGCCGCGACGGTGCTCTCCACGCTCGCCGCGTGGGAGGACGAGGACTTCTGCCGCGAGAAGCTCGGCCTGGACGCACCGCTCGGGTCCATCGACCGCGACAAGCTCAACGTCAACGGCTCCTCGCTCGCCGCTGGTCACCCCTTCGCCGCCACCGGTGGCCGCATCGTCGCCGCGCTGGCCAAGATGCTGCACGCCAAGGGCCCGGGCAGCCGTGGCCTGATCTCCATCTGCGCCGCGGGTGGACAGGGCGTCGTGGCCATCCTCGAGGGCGCCTGAGCCTTCCCCGACCGAGTCAAGGAGAGACCACATGGGATTCGAGTACGGCAAGTTCGTCAGCTCCGGTCTGGGCAAGCAGATCGCCAACACCCTCGGCCTGCCCCGGCCGACCAAGCTGCGTCGCCACAAGACCGGCGCCCCGCTCATCGGCGGCGCCGTGCTGCTCGGTGGCCACGGTGACGCCCCCGTCGCCGCGCTGCTGACCCAGGCACTGCAGGCCGACGGCGTGCAGATCGCGACCTCCCCGTCCACCTCGGTGGCGGGTGTCGTCGTCGACATGACGCAGGCCAGGACCCCGGCGGACCTCGAGACGCTGCGCGGCATCCTCGCGCCGGCGCTCAAGACGCTGGCGCCGACCGGCCGGGTCATCGTCATCGGCCGCCCGGTCGAGGACACCGACGACGTCGCCGAGGCCGCGGCCCGCCGCGCCCTCGAGGGCATCGTCCGCTCGGTCGGCAAGGAGATGCGCGCCGGCGGCACGGCCAACATGGTCTACGTCGCCGAGGGCGCCGACGCCAACGCCGAGGCGACCGTCCGCTTCTTCCTCTCCGGCCGCTCCGCCTACGTCTCGGCCCAGGTCGTGCACGTCGGCGAGGCCGTCGGCGACATCGTCGTCCCCGAGAGCTGGGACGCCCCGCTCGAGGGCAAGGTCGCCGTCGTCACCGGTGCCGCGCGCGGTATCGGTGCGGCGATCGCCGAGGTGCTCAGCCGTGACGGCGCGACCGTCATCTGCGTCGACATCCCGGCGGCCGGTGGCCCGCTCGCCGAGGTCGCCAACCGCATCGGAGGCTCGGCTCTGCAGGTCGACGTCACCGCGGAGGACGCCGGGGCCAAGATCGTCGAGCACGCCGCCTCGCTGCACGGTGGCTTCGACATCGTCGTGCACAACGCGGGCATCACCCGCGACAAGCTGCTCGTCAACACCGACGCCGACCGCTGGGGCTCCGTCCTCAACGTCAACCTGCTGTCGATCCTCAAGATGAACGAGGCGCTCGTGCCCGCCATCAACGAGGGCGGCCACATCGTCAACGTCGCCTCGATCGCCGGCATCGCGGGCAACCGTGGCCAGGCCAACTACGGCGCGAGCAAGGCCGGCGTCATCGGCATGACCTCGAGCCTGGCCAAGGACCCGCAGGTCCTCGCCAAGGGCGTGACGGTCAACGCCGTCGCCCCGGGCTTCATCGAGACCGAGATGACCGCGAAGATCCCGCTCGCGACCCGCGAGATCGGCCGCCTGACCAACTCCCTGTCGCAGGGTGGTCTGCCGGTCGACGTCGCCGAGACGATCGGCTGGTTCAGCTGGGACAGCAACCGCGCCGTCACGGGCAACACCGTGCGCGTGTGCGGCCAGATGCTGCTGGGTGCCTGATGGCCGTCACGACCGTCAAGAGCATCCCGGCGCTCGGGCCGATCTACGCCAAGGCGGCGCTGCCGGGCAAGGGCGGCGGCTCGTCGCTGCCCGACACCCGGCTGCGGCTCCAGGGCCACGAGATCGACCGGTCCGACCTGCTCGAGTACCAGCGCATCTGCGGCTTCAACAACAGCGACGTGCTGCCGCACACCTACCCGCACGTCGTCGGCTTCCCGCTGCAGATGCAGCTCATGTCGGGCAAGGGCTTCCCCTTGCCGCTCATGGGCCTGGTCCACGTCGAGAACGTCATCACGGTGCACCGTGAGATCCGCTTCGACGAGGCCCTGGACATCACCGTCTCGGCCGAGAACCTGCGCGCCCACCCCAAGGGCAAGGTCGTCGACCTCGTCACCGAGGTCGACGTCGCGGGAGAGCGCGTCTGGGAGGGTCGCTCGACCTACCTGGCCCGCGGCAAGGGTGACGCCGACGCGGACCGCGGTGCGCAGCCCCCGGCGATCCCCACGGGTCAGGCGGCAGCCAAGTGGAGCCTGCCCGCCAACCTCGGGCGCACCTACGGTCTGGTGTCGGGTGACATCAACCCGATCCACATGAGCGGTGTGACGGCCAAGGCGATGGGCTTCCCGTCGGCGATCGCGCACGGCATGTGGACCTACGCCCGGGTGCTCGCAGCCATCGGTCCGCGCACCAGCGGTTCGAGCACGAGCCACGTGTGGTTCAAGAAGCCGGTGCTGCTGCCGGCCAAGGTCGACTTCGTCATCGACACCACTGGCGAGCAGGTCGTCGCGGGACTGCGCAGCACGCGCAAGCCCGAGACCGAGCACCTCGTGCTCACCCTGGCCTGACCGCCGAGCTCACGACGGCCCCGTGTCCCCGGATCGGAGGGACGAGGCGTCGTGCGTCTCGGGCCGTCGCGCCGGCCCGCGGGTCCGTGGGCGACGATGGGGTCATGACGTCCCCGCCCCCGTCTCCGCCGCAGCCGCCTCCCTTCGTCCAGCAGCCCGTGCCGGCCGGCGCGGGACGCTCGCCTGGGGGACTGGGTCGTGACCCGCCCTCATGTGCCTGCCCTTCGTCGGCAGCGTGCTCGCGAGCGTCCTGATGATCTGTGTCGGCCTGTCCCTGCGGCCGAAGGGAGGGCTCGCCGCCCGCAACGGGGTGCACGCGGCCAACTGGGGTCTGACCTACCTCGTCCTCACGGTCGTCCTCGTCGGCACGCACTTCGGGTTGCTCTGGTACCTCACCGCCGACGACCCCGAGGGGACCATGAGCTTCTTCCCCTTCGGTCTGGTCATCACGGCCTGGGCCCTGATCTCCCTCTGGCACCTCGTGCTGTGCATTTGGGGCATCGTCGCGAGCGCTCAGGGGCGTGAGCTGCGCGGCACGGGCCTGCCCGTCTGGCGGGCCTCAGCCTGAGGCGCGCACAGCCAGGATGCGGTCGCGCAGCCAGGCGTAGGAGTCCTTGGGGGTGCGCTCCTGGTCGGCACCGACCCGCACGAGCCCGAAGCGCTGGGTGTAGCCCTCCGCCCACTCGAAGTTGTCGAGCAGCGACCACACGAAATACCCCCTGACGTCGACCCCGACGTCGATGGCGTCGGCCACGGCGTCGAGGTGCTGGTCGAGGTAGCGGATGCGTGCCTCGTCGTGCACGGCGCCGTCCTCGACGACGTCGTGCGTCGAGCAGCCCGACTCGGTGACGTGCACCGGCGGGAGGCGGTCGCCGTAGCGCTCCCGCAGCTGCACCAGCACCTCGGTCAGCCCCTCCGGCGCCACCGGCCAGCCGAAGGCGGTGTACTCGCGAGCCGGCACGGGCACGAGGTCGAAGGGGATGCCCTCGGGGACGGTCAGCTGGACCTGCTGGTCGGGGACCGCGGCGCGAGCGGCCTCGGTGCCGGGCGACCCGGGCATCCCGACGAGCGTCGGGTTGTAGTAGTTGATCCCGTAGGCGTCGAGCGGCTCGCTGATCACGGCCATGTCCTCGGCGACGGGTCCGGGCATCCCGTCACCCATGCCGTTGGGGTACTCGCCGAGCAGGATCGGCTCGGCGAAGGCCCGGTTGTGGATCGTGTCGTAGAGCGCTGCGGCAGCGATGTCCCCGTCGGCATCGCTCACCGCGTGCACGGGCGTGTGGTTGTTGGCCGTGCCGACCGCCGCGGCACCCGCCGCGCGCAGCGCCCGGGTCGCCAGCCCGTGACCCAGGAGCAGGTGGTGGGCCGCGGCCAGTGCCTCGAAGCCCCGGGACTCACCGGGGGCATGGACCCCGATGGCGTGCCCGAAGAGCGTGGCGACGACGGGCTCGTTGACCGGCAGCCACATGGCCACCCGGTCGGCGAGGCGCTCGGCGACGAGCGCCGCGTAGTCGCCGAAGCGCTCGGCGGTCTCCCGGACCATCCAGCCTCCCCGCGCATGGAGGGCGGCGGGCAGGTCCCAGTGGTAGAGCGTGACGAAGGGAGCGACCCCCGCCTCGCACAGTGCGTCGACGGCGCGGTCGTAGAAGTCGAGGCCCTGTGGGTTGGCCGGCCCGGCTCCGGTCGGCTGGATGCGGGGCCAGGCGAGGGAGAAGCGGTAGGCGTCGGTGCCCAGGTCGCGGACGAGCGCGACGTCGTCGTCCCACCGGTGGTAGCTGTCGCAGGCCACCGCCCCCGACGACCCGTCGGCGATCGCGCCGGGGCGGTCGCAGAAGTCGTCCCAGATGCTGCGGCCACGACCACCGGCGGCCACACCCCCTTCGACCTGGTAGCTGGCGGTGGAGGTGCCGAAGACGAAGTCGTGGGGCAGGGGCACGGGGTCTCCTAGTCGACGGTGCGGATCTTGCGGATGAGCAGGGCGGCGGCGATGCCGATCGCCGCCGCGAGCAGGTAGAGGGCCCGATAGCCGTCGGCGTGGGTGCCGTGGGCGGCGAACCACGTGATGATCGGGCCGGCGATCGCCGGGGCCAGGACCTGCGGCAGGGCATTGGCGATGTTGATGACGCCGAGGTCGCGGGCCCGGTCGTCGGCGCGGGGGAGCACCTGGGTGATGAGGGCGAAGTCGACGGCGAGGTAGACGCCGTAGCCGATCCCGAGGATCACGGCCCCCACGAGTGCCGCGGACCAGGTCTGCACGATCGCGAGCAGCGCTGCGGCGCAGGACATCACGACACCCGAGACCATGACGAAGGGCTTGCGAACCCCGAGCCGGTCCGACCACGCACCCGCGACCATCGCGGACACGACGAGGCACGCCGCGTAGAGCAGCGTGAGCACGAGGACCCCGAGCTCGGGGTCCTCGACGCCGACGGCGTCGGTGAGGAAGAAGAGCAGGTACATCGTGCAGATCGAGTTGGCGATCGTCGCGAGGAAGCGTGTGGCCCAGGCCCACGCGAAGTCGGGGTGGCGCCGCGGCGAGATCCAGAAGCCGGCGAGGAAGGCGCCCACGCCGATGCGGGGGAGGTGGCCGCGGGGGAGCGGCCGGTCCAGCGAGCCGAGGACGAAGGGGGTCACCACGGCGACGACGAGCACGGCCAGGACGAGGTAGGCAGCCGTGGTCCCGGCGACGAGCGTGGCCACGCCGGTGCCGACGACGATGCCGAGCGTCTGGGTCATGCCGACGACGCCGCTGACGAGGCCGCGCTGCTCGACGGGGACGAGATCGGGGACCGCGGCGGTCAGGGCGGCGAGCGTGCCGTTGAGCCCGGCCTGCACGAGGCACCACCCGAGCACCATGCCGGGGACCGTGGTGGCCATCGCGAGCAGGACGAGACCGACCGCGCCGACGAGGGTGCCGCCCACGAGCCACGGGACCCTCCGGCCGAAGCGCGAGGTCGTCCGGTCGCTGAAGGCTCCCGCGAGCGGGTTGGCGAGCGTCGACACGGCGGCGCCGATGCCCGTGACGAGGGAGAGGGTGGCCTCCTTGTGGTCGGGCGTCAGGCTCGCGGCCTGGAGGCCGAGGAGGACCTGGATCGGGCCGAACCAGCCGGCGCACATGCCGACGCCGGCGAGGCCGAGGCGCGCCACCCACGAGGTCGGGACCGGATGCGTGGGCTCGGCTGAGAGGTCGTGGCCGTCGACGGTGACGGCCTCCGGGGGCTGCATGCGCCGAGGCTAGCCGCGGGTCGGGCCCGTCGGGGGCCTGCGCTGCCGGGGGTCGATCCGACCGTTCACCTCGCGGGTGTGGTGGCTGTCACACCCGGGTGCCATGCTCGGTGGATGGCACACGGAGACATCACGCACATCGACATCCCGGTCAGCGACCTCACGGCAGGCGCGGCCTTCTACAGCGGGCTCTTCGGCTGGCAGATCGCCGAGATCCCCGGCTTCGAGGGCTACCCCATGTGGCAGGCCCCCAACAAGATCAGCGGCGGCGGGCTGGCGCCCCGGGGCGAGGGCTTCGAGCATCCTCGCTCCTACGTCGAGGTCGACTCGATCGACGAGGTCCTCGCCAAGGTCGAGCAGGCCGGCGGCTCGGTCGTCATGCCCAAGTCACCGATCTCGGAGACGAGCTGGTTCGCCGTGCTCGCCGACCCGGACGGCAACCACATCGGGCTCTACGAGGGCACGACCGAGGCGGGCTGACCGTCCCGTCGGTGGCCGCACGGGGTGTGGCCACCGACGGTGGACCCGGTCAGCCGAGCATGATCCCGGCGATCGTCGCGCTCATGAGGTTGGCCAGGGTCGCGGCGAGGATCGCCCGCATGCCCAGGCTGGCGATGTCCTTGCGGCGGCTCGGCGCCATCGACCCGAGCCCGCCGAGCAGGATGCCGAGCGAGCTGAGGTTGGCGAAGCCGGTCAGGGCGAAGGTGACGATCGCCTGCGTGCGCGGGCTGTAGGACTCGACCTCGGGGCCGAAGTTCGTGAAGGCCACGAACTCGTTGACGATGACCTTCTGCCCGAGGAAGGACCCGGCGTCGACGGCCTCGTGCCACGGGACGCCGATCATCAGCATGATCGGCGCGAAGACGTAGCCGATGATCGTCTCGAAGGACAGGCCGGGGTGGCCGAACCAGCCGCCGACCCCGCCGATCATCGCGTTGAGCAGGGCGATGAGGGAGATGAAGGCGAGCAGCATCGCGCCGATGTTGATCGCGAGCTTCGCCCCGTCGGCGGCGCCGGCGGCGGCCGCGTCGATGACGTTGCGGTGCTCGGTGACGTCACCGAGCTCGCTCGGCGTGTGCTTGGCGGCCTCGACCTCGTCCTCGTCGAACTCGATGCCGGCCGCGACGTTGTCCGGCTCCTCGGGCACGAGCATCTTGGCCATGAGCAGGGCACCCGGGGCGGCCATGAAGCTCGCGGCGATGAGGTAGTCGAGCTCGGCGCCGAGCAGCGAGTAGCCGACGAGCACGGACCCTGCGACGGTCGCCAGACCGCCGACCATGACGGCGAAGAGGCCCGAGCGGGTCAGCCCGGCGACGTAGGGCCGGATCACCAGGGGAGCCTCGGTCTGGCCGAGGAAGATGTTGGCGGCGGCATTGGTCGACTCGGCCTTGCCCGTGCCCAGGACCCGCTGCAGCCCGCCGCCGAGCACCCGGACGACCACCTGGAGCCAGCCCAGGTGGAAGAGCACGCCGGTGAGCGAGGCGAAGAAGACGACGACGGGGAGCACCTGCAGCGCGAAGACGACGCCCTCGTCGGGCAGCAGGGGACCGAAGAGGAAGCTGATCCCCTCGGTCGCCGAGTCGATGACCGACTGGAAGCCGTCGGAGACCCACCGCAGCGCGGTGCGGCCCCACGGGACGAAGAGCACCAGTGCGCCGAAGCCGACCTGGATCGCCAGGGCCGGCAGGACGGTGCGCAGCCGGATCGCCCGACGGTTGGTCGACAGCGCGGCGGCGATGACGAGCAGGCCGAGCATGCCCGCCAGTCCCCAGATGACGTGCATGGTCCATCCCTCTCGTGGTGTGTCCGCGGACGCGTGCCCGCCCACACGAGCCGCTGCTCCTCGGTCGTGCTCATGACGCACTCCTCTCCGCCGCGCGGGGCGCGGGGTCGTCCAGGTGGGTGCGCATGCGGGCGAGCGCATCGCTCGTCGTGCTCTTGACCGTGCCCTCGCTGCACCCGATCGCCCGCGCGGTCTCGGCGACCGACAGGCCCTCGAGGTGACGCAGGACGACGCACGCGCGCTGGCGGGCGGTGAGCGCAGCGAGGGCGTCGTGGACGACGAGCCGGGCGTCGGTGGCCTCACCGGGGTCGACGCTGCCACCGTCGACGTCGTCGGCGACGACTCGCGCCCCAGCTCAGCCGGCGGCGCTCGGCGAGCAACGAACGCACGAGGGTCTGCCGCGCGTAGGCGTAGGGAGACGTGGCGCGGGCGACCTTGGGCCAGGCGACATAGAGCTTCTCCATCGTCGTCTGGACGAGGTCGTCGGCGGCGTGCGGGTCTCGGCTGATGCCGAGCGCCACCCGCCGCAGCCGGGGCATCGCCGATGCGGCGAACTCCCGGAAGTCGGCTTCGCTCGAAGACCTCACGTCACTCCCCTTCGCACCGACCGGGACGATCCCGGTCACCCATCCAGATGCGTCGAGCCCGCGATCGGTTGGGTCAGCGCCGGCGGCGGGCCAGCCGGCGGGCACCGGCGGCGCCGAGCCCGGCCTGCGAGGAGCACGGCCCCCAGCGGCAGCAGGACGGTCTCGTTGGCCACGCTGTAGAGCGGGGTCTGCAGCGTGACCGGCCCCTCGCGCCCCACCTCGGCGACGAGGCTCGCGCCGGCCCTGGTCGCCACGAAGAGACCGGCGGCGAGGGTGGCCAGACCGGCCACGGTCGTCCCGGACGACGACCAGGCGGTGAGCACCGCCCACAGCAGGGCCGCGACGACGAGCAGCACGAGCCCGCCGACGAGCTCGCCCCAGCCTCGCTCGAAGTTGACCCGGTAGGCCAGCGCCGACCGGGCGACGAGCAGTGCCCCACCCATCATCAGGAGCCACGGCACCACGGCGGCGAAGGGGGTGACCAGCCAGGCGACGAGGCGACCTCCACCCCCTTCGGTCCGGTCCTCGGCGCGCTGTGCGGCGGTCGTGGCGGTCGTGGTCCCGGGCTCCCCTGTCATGCGGCCATGCTCCCACCACGGACGGGCGAAGGGGGGTCAACACTCGTCGCGGAGTCCGGCCGGCCAGCGGCGGGCGCCCGGCCCCTCGCTGCCGCGCTCGTCGCCGGGGTTGTAGATCGGGCAGCTGCTCGTCGACAGGCAGCCGCAGCCGATGCACCCGCTCGTCGTGTCACGCAGCTCGACGAGGGCGTCGATGCGCGCCTGCAGCGCGTCGTGCCAGCGGCGCGAGAGGCGCTGCCAGTCACGCGCGGTCGGGGGCCGTTGGGCCGGAAGGGAGTCCAGCGCCTCGCGGATCTCGTCGAGGGACAGGCCGAAGCGCTGGGCCGCGCGCACGAGGGCGAGGCGGCGCAGCGTGTGCCGAGGGTAGCGCCGCTGGTTGCCCGGGGTGCGGGTCGCGTGGACCAGCCCCTTGGTCTCGTAGAAGCGCAGCGTCGGGACGCTCACGCCAGCCCGGGCCGCGGTCTCCCCGATGGTCAGCAGGTCCCGCGTGTCCATGTCCCCGAGGCTAGCGGTTGACCTCACGTGAACTTGAGGTTGGAGGGTGGACGCATGACACCGACGACCCCGCCGTGCCAGACCATGTCGCCCGAGCTGTGGTTCGCCGAGACACCCGAGGGCCTGGAGTACGCCAAGTCGCTGTGCGCCGACTGCCCGCTGCGGACGATGTGCCTGCAGGGCGCGCTCGAGCGCCGCGAGCCGTGGGGCGTGTGGGGCGGCGAGATCCTCCACGAGGGCACCGTCATCCCCCGCAAGCGGGTGCGCGGGCGCCCCCGCAAGGACGTCGCCGCCTGAACCCTGCACAACCCCAGGGTTCTGCAGGGTTCAGGGCCGACAACTCTGCAAGACCCTAGGGTTGTGCAGAGTTTGGGGTCAGGCGCGGATCTCGCCGCGGGCGGCGCGCAGGGCGATGTCGGTGCGGTGGTGGCCGCCATCGAGCTCGACGAGGTCGACGGCCGCGTAGGCCCGCTGGCGAGCCCGGGCGAGGTCGTCGCCGAGGGCGACGACCGACAGGACCCGCCCACCCGAGGAGACGAGCTGACCGTCGTTCGTCGTCGTGCCGGCGTGCAGCACGTGCACGTGCTCGGCGAGCTCGCCGTCGCGCAGCGCGTCGAGGCCACCGATCGGCGTGCCCGTGACCGGCTTGGCCGGGTAGCCCTCGGCCGCGACGCGACGGTCACCGCCGACTCCGGGCGCCAGCGCAGCGGGTCGTGCTCGTCGGAGCCGACCCTCGGCCGCTGCGGCGAGCAGCACCGCGAGCGGCGACTCGAGCCGGGCGAGCACCGACTGGGTCTCGGGGTCGCCGAAGCGCACGTTGAACTCGATGACCCGCGGGCCACGGGAGGTGAGGGCCAGTCCGACGTAGAGCACGCCGACGAAGGGGGTGCCCCGTCGCGCCATCTCGTCGACGACCGGCTGGGCGACCCGTGCGACGACGTCGTCGACGAGCCCCTCGGGGGCCCAGGTCAGCGGGCTGTAGGCGCCCATGCCGCCGGTGTTGGGGCCCTCGTCGCCGTCGAAGACGCGCTTGAAGTCCTGGGCGAGGTCGAGCGGCACGACCCGCTCGCCGTCGCAGATGCAGAAGAGGCTCGCCTCGGGGCCGTCGAGGAACTCCTCGATGACGACGCGACCGTCGTCCCCCTTCGCCAGGCAGGCCAGACCGTGCGCCATGGCGGCATCCCGGTCCTCGGTGACGACGACGCCCTTGCCTGCTGCCAGCCCGTCGTCCTTGACGACGAAGGGAGCGCCGAAGGCGTCGAGCGCCTCCGCGAGGTGCTCCGGCGTCGTGCACACGTGCGCCATCGCGGTCGGCACGTCGGCGGCGGCCATGACCTCCTTGGCGTAGGCCTTGCTGCCCTCGAGGCGCGCGGCCTCGGCACTCGGGCCGAAGCAGCTGATGCCGGCCTCGCGCACGGCGTCGGCGACGCCCGCGACGAGCGGCGCCTCGGGACCGACGACGACGAGGTCCACCTCGTGGCGTCGGGCCAGCTCGACGACGGCCTGCGGGTCCTCCGCGGCGACGGGTTCGGTGAGCGCGATCGCCTCCGTGCCCGGGTTGCCGGGGGCGGCGATGACGGCCGAGGCCGTCGGGTCGAGGGTGAGGGCGCGGACGAGGGCGTGCTCGCGGGCGCCGGAGCCGATGACGAGAACCTTCACGGGGGCGAGCCTACGGCCCTTCGGGACGGGCGCGGGCCCTCCCGTCGACCGACCGGCGAGAGGTCGCAGAACGCGAAGGGGGGCGCAGCTCGCGGCAGGCAGGGGGTATCTGCCGTGAGCTGCGCCCCAAGGTCGCGGGTCCAGACATCAGGGGGGACACCGACCGCGCGACCGTCGACCGTGGCCGACCAACTGATACTGACACCTTGTTGAGGGTGAAATCAAGATGGAGCGGACCAGTTCCTGCGACGACCCCCTCCGCAGGCCCCCACGACCCGCGCCATCGGGGCGCCGTCGCGAGCAACTAGACTCAGTCCTCCTGTCCAGCCGAAGGGGAGCACGAGGCCCTGTGACCGACACCCACGTCGATGCCGTCGCCGCCGAGATCGCCATCGAGCAGCAGCATCTCGACCGAGTCCACACCGAGCTCGCGAAGGCTGGGAAACGCGCTGATCTCGTGGCCGTCGACGGCATGTCGCGGGGTCGGACCGACCGCACCGGCGACGTCCGCGACGAGGAGATGTCGGGCCTCTTCGAGCGCGACGCCCTCGTCTTCAACGCCGCGCGCCGCATGGCCAGTCTCGAGCACCAGCACGAGGGCCTCGTCTTCGGCCGGCTCGACCTCGACCACGCCGCCGAGGGAGCAGACCAGTCGGACCGTGAGGTGCGCTACATCGGCCGTCTCGGCGTCCGCGACGACGACTACGAGCCCCTCGTCATCGACTGGCGGGCCCCCGCCGCCTCCCCCTTCTACCGCGCGACCCCGGGCGACAACCAGGGCGTCATCCGCCGGCGCGTGCTGCGCTGCCGCGGCGAGCAGGTCGTCGGGGTCGAGGACGACCTCATGGTCCCCGAGGCACCCGACGACCTCGTCGTCGTCGGCGACGGCGCGCTCCTCGCGGCCCTGACCCGCAGCCGCGGCCAGCAGATGCGTGACATCGTCGCGACGATCCAGACCCACCAGGACGAGGCGATCCGCGCGAGCGACCGCGGGATCACCGAGATCAGCGGCGGCCCCGGCACCGGCAAGACGGTCGTCGCCCTGCACCGCGCCGCCTACCTGCTCTACGCCAACCGGCGCCGATACGAATCCGGCGGCATCCTCGTCATCGGACCCTCCGCGGCCTACACCGCCTACATCGAGCGGGTGCTCCCTTCGCTCGGCGAGGACTCCGTGACGCTGCGCTCCCTCGGCGACGTCGTCGACGTCATCACGGCGGTGCGGCACGAGTCGCCCGAGGTCGCCGCGATCAAGGGCTCGTTGCAGATGCGCACCGTGCTCAACCGGCTCGCCGCGCTGCCCGTCCCGGGCGCCCCGACGAGCCTGCGCGTCATGGTCGGCGGCCTGCCCGTCCACCTCGACGAGCGCGAGCTCACCGACATCCGCCGGCGTGCGCTGCGCGACCGCACGCGCAACCAGGCGACCAAGCACGTGCGCGAGCTGCTCGCCGAGGCCGCTTGGCGGCAGGTGCGCGAGGGAGACCGCGACGAGTTCCTCGACGCCTTCGACGAGTCCATCGCGGTCGACGACTTCGTCGCCGCCTGGTGGCCGCAGGTCGACCCCCGCGAGGCGCTGCTGTGGCTCGAGGACACCGAGCTGGCCTACGAGGTCACCCGATCCGTCCTCAGCCAGGGCGACGCCGCCGCCCTCGCCCACGCCGCCCGCGAGACCCTCGAGCTCGGCACGTGGACCGTCTCCGACGTCGCCCTCGTCGACGAGCTCTCGGTACGCCTCGGCCAGGTCGAGGAGGCCGCCCCGGAGGAGCGCTCCTTCTACGAGATCGAGGAGCTCGACGGGGTCGCCGAGCTGCAGGCCATGGGCTCGGCGATCCGCGAGCCCGAGGTCACCCAGACGCTCAGCCCGACGACGGCCCGCGAGCGGCTGCTCCACGGCACCGTCGGTCGCTACAGCGACTACGCCCACGTCCTCGTCGACGAGGCCCAGGACCTCTCGCCGATGCAGTGGCGGATGATCGGCCGGCGCGGCCGCCGCGCCTCGTGGACCGTCGTCGGCGACGTGGCCCAGGCGTCGTGGCCCGATGTCGCCGAGGCCGACCGCGCTCGCGAGGAGGCCTACGGCACCCAGCCGCGC
Source organism: Janibacter sp. CFPM2_SD2 (assembly GCF_057364645.1). NCBI lineage: Bacteria > Bacillati > Actinomycetota > Actinomycetes > Micrococcales > Intrasporangiaceae > Janibacter > Janibacter sp. CFPM2_SD2. The sequence goes on along the minus strand of NZ_JBNFOF010000003.1, from coordinate 6,128 downwards.
CAGGCCTTCCACATGACGACGAACTACCGCAACGCGCAGGAGATCTTCGACTACGCACGCGACGTCATCCTGCCCGTCGTGCCCGACGCCGACATCCCCGACGCCGTCCGCGAGACGGGCGTGCGGCCGCAGGACGTCACCTTCGGCGACGCCCTCGACACCTCGCGCCCCGACGTGGCGACCGTTGCGGCAGAGGCGCTCTCGCACCTGGCCGAGGAGGTCGACGGGTCGATCGCGGTCATCACGCCGCAGCGTCACGCCGAGGCCGTGCTGCCGCTCGACGGCACCCACGACGGCCGGGTCGTCGTCATCGACCCGCTGTCGACGAAGGGCCTGGAGTGGGACGCGACCCTCGTCGTCGACCCCGACGCCATCGTGCGCGAGGCCCCTGGCGGCGCGCGCGTGCTCTACGTCGTGCTCACCCGCGCGGCGCACCGGATGACGGTGCTGCGCCCGCTGGACTGACCCCCTTCGTCACACGCGAAACGCCCCGGGGCAGCAGGTGCCCCGGGGCCGTCCGTGTGGAGTGAGTGGTCAGCCGCTCTTGCGGCGGAACATCTGCTGGGTCGCACTGGTCTCGGCGCGGTGCGCGTCCTCGACCTTGCCGTGCGAGCCGTCGGGCGAGACATTCGCTCCGCCGTGCGACTGCTTCTTCTCCAGCGCTTCCCGGAACTTCGCCTTCACGTCCTCAGGAGCGCTCTCGTGGTTGCTCATGGGACCTCCCTTCGTCGGCGGCCGGGACCGCGGCTGCGACCCCGTGTGCCCACCTTCCAGCACGAAGGGGGTGAAGGCAACGCCTTTTCGTCGGGTCAGGCGTCGAGGAGGGGGTGGCGCTGGATGATCTCCTCGCGGCCCGGCCCGACACCGATCGCCGAGACTCGGGCGCCGATGAGCTCCTCGGCGCGCAGCACGTAGGCCTGGGCATTGGCCGGCAGCTCCTCGAAGGTGCGGCAGTGGGTGATGTCCTCCCACCAGCCGTCGAGGTACTCGTAGATCGGGGTGGCGTGGTGGACGTCGGACTGGTTGACCGGCATCTCCTCGACCCGCTCGCCGTCGATCTCGTAGGCGACGCAGATCGGCACCCGCTCGAGCCCGGTGAGCACGTCGAGCTTGGTGACGACGAAGTCGGTGACGCCGTTGATCCGGGTCGCGTAGCGGCCGACGACGGCGTCGAGCCAGCCGGTGCGGCGCGGGCGGCCGGTCGTCGTGCCGTACTCGTGGCCGGTCTTGCGCAGGAACTCGCCGTCGTCGTCGAAGAGCTCGGTCGGGAAGGGCCCCTCGCCGACGCGGGTCGAGTAGGCCTTGAGGATCGCGATGACCCGGCCGACGCGGGTCGGCGGGATGCCCGAGCCGGTGCACGCGCCACCGGCGGTCGCCGACGACGAGGTGACGAAGGGGTAGGTGCCGTGGTCGACGTCGAGCAGGGTCGCCTGGCCGGCCTCGAGCAGGACGTTCTTGCCGGCGTCGAGCGCCTTCTCCAGCTCGAGGCTGGTGTCGGCGACCATCGGGCGCAGCCGGTCGGCGTAGGAGAGCAGCTCGGCGACGACGGCCTCGGCGTCCGCGGCCCGGGTGTTGTAGATCTTCGCGAGGATCTGGTTCTTGACGTCGAGCGCGGCCTCGACCTTCTGCCGCAGGATCCCCTCGTCGAAGATGTCCTGCACCCGGATGCCGACGCGGTTCATCTTGTCGGCATAGGTCGGTCCGATACCGCGACCGGTCGTGCCGATCTTGCGCTTGCCGAGGAAGCGCTCGGTGACCTTGTCGAGCGTGCGGTTGTAGGGCGCGATGATGTGCGCGTTGGCGCTCACGAGCAGCTTCGAGGTGTCGACACCGCGCGCCTCGAGCCCGTCGAGCTCCTGGAAGAGGACCTCGAGGTCGATGACGACGCCGTTGCCGATGACCGGCACGACGCTCGGGGTGAGGATGCCCGAGGGCAGCAGGTGGAGGGCGTACTTCTCGCCCTCGATGACGACGGTGTGGCCCGCGTTGTTGCCCCCGTTGAACTTCACGACGTAGTCCACGTCGTTGCCCATGAGGTCAGTCGCCTTGCCCTTGCCCTCGTCGCCCCACTGGGCCCCGATCAGCACGATCGCCGGCATCGGTCCTCCTCGCCCACCCCGTGACGGGAGCGGGTCTCGACAACACATCAGCCGCGGGGCGGCCCCGCGGCTGCTGACGAGCACACTCTACCGAGGCGCCGCCCCGAGCCGACCGTCGCGCTCCAGCGCGACCCCGAGCTGGAAGCGCGTGCTCACGCCGTAGCGGTCCATGAGGGCGGCCACCCGGCGGCGCACGGTCCGCAGCCCGACGTGCAGGGTGCGCGCGATCATCTCGTCCTTGGCCCCGAGGGCCAGCATGCGGATGAGAGCGTCGTCGGCGCTCCCTTCGGGCACCTCGATCTCCGGGGAGACCGCCCACATGAGCTCGAACCAGCCGGCGAAGCACTGGACGAGCGCGGGGTTGCGGATGAAGACGTAGGGCGCGTGCGGGTCGCCCCACTCGGCCAGCGTCACGACGGCCTCGTCGCCGAGGACGAGGAACTCCGTCGCGACGAGGTCGGAGACCCGCTGCTCCTGGCCGGAGCCGCGCTTGGCGGCGAGCTCGGCCCGGGCGAGCTCGGTCTCGAGGACCCCGGGGTGCACGAGGGCACGTTGGCGCTGCCCCTCGACGGCACGGTCGCGCTCGTGGCGCGAGTTCGCCTCCTGCTGACCGGCCCCGGTGTCGGTCGAGAGGATGACGTTGTCGGTGCGGTCGACGTGGCCGGCGACCCGGTCGATCATCGGGGCCGCCATCTCCTGCGTGAGCACCTGGACGCCGGGGTCGTCACCGAGGTCGATGTTGTGCATCCGGGCGCGCAGCGTCATCAGGGCGTCGCCGATGTCGGCGAGCTGGTCCCGGGCCCGCTCGACGCGCAGGGTGTCGGAGGCGAGGTACTGCTCCAGCCGACGCAGCGGTTCGTCGTCGACAGGGTCATGTCCGGACATGAATGGCATGTTAGTGCCACTGGCCTCCTCGTGCCGTTTTCGGGGTGAACGTGGGGCGCAATCAGTCCTGCGGGGGCGCCGCGTTGGGATCAGGGGACTTCGAGCGGCGCTCCCCGCCTTGCTGTGGTGAGGCAGGGCCGCACAGCACCAGCAGACTTCCGGGCAGGGACACCGGACCGACGACGAAGGGCGTCACGACCAGTGGTCGTGACGCCCTTCAGGTGTTCCCTTCGAGACGGTCGCTGCGCGACCTCCTCAGGGACCGAAGCTCAGCCGAGCAGCGCCCGCGCCGCCTCGAGCGAGGAGTCGGTGAGGAAGGTGCGGCAGCGCGCCTCCTCGTCGCTCTCGCCGATCTCGCCGGCGGCCTGCGACAGCGCGGCGAGCGCCCGCAGGAAGCCACGGTTGGGCACGTGCGCCCACGGCACCGGCCCCTGGCCCTTCCACCCGGAGCGGCGCAGCGCGTCGAGCCCGCGGTGGTAGCCGGTGCGGGCGTAGGCGTAGCCCTCGATGGAGCGGCCGCCGTCGAGGGCGGCCTCGGCGAGCACCGCCCACGGCAGGGAGGACGAAGGGAGGTCCGCCGCCACCTTCGCGGCGTCCTCACCGGCCTCGATCCGCGCAGTCGCCGGGTCCTCGGGCAGCTTCGTCTCGGGGATGCCGAGCAGGTTGTCCACCATCAGGCCTTCACCGACGTCCCGGCCGAGCGGAGGTTCTCGCAGGCCTCGACGATGCGGGCGGCCATGGAGGCCTCCGCCTCCTTGCCCCACGCACGCGGGTCGTACTGCTTCTTGTTGCCGACCTCGCCGTCGATCTTGAGCACGCCGGAGTAGTTCTCGAGCATGAATCCGGCAACCGGGCGGGTGAAGGCGTACTGGGTGTCGGTGTCGACGTTCATCTTCACGACGCCGAAGTCGACCGCGTCGCTGATCTCCTGAGCGGTCGAGCCCGAGCCGCCGTGGAAGACGAGGTCGAGCGGGCGCTCACCGTGGTCCGTGCCGTACTTCGCGACGATCGCGTCCTGGCACTGCTTGAGGATCTCGGGGCGCAGCTTGACGTTGCCCGGCTTGTAGACGCCGTGGACGTTGCCGAAGGTCAGGGCCGTCATGTAGCGGCCCTTCTCGCCCAGGCCGAGCGCCTCGACGGTCGCGAGCGCGTCCTCGGGGGTCGTGTAGAGCTGGTCGTTGATCTCGTTGGCGACACCGTCCTCCTCGCCACCGACGACGCCGATCTCCACCTCGAGGATGATGTCGGCGGCCGCACTCAGCTCGAGCAGCTCCTGCGCGATGGTGAGGTTCTCGTCGAGCGGCACGGCCGAGCCGTCCCACATGTGCGACTGGAAGATCGGCAGGCCGGTGGCGTCCCGACGCTCCTTGCTCGCGGCGAGCAGCGGGCGGACGAAGCCGTCGAGCTTGTCCTTGGGGCAGTGGTCGGTGTGCAGGGCGATGTTGACGTCGTAGTTCTTCGCCACCTCCTGCGCGTAGGCGGCGAGCGCCAGCGAGCCGGTCACCATGTCCTTGATCGTCGGGCCGGAGAGGTACTCAGCGCCGCCGGTCGAGACCTGGACGATGCCGTCGCTGCCGGCCTCGGCGAACCCGCGGATCGCGGCGTTGAGCGTCTGGCTGGAGGTGACGTTGATCGCCGGGTAGGCGAAGGACCCGGCCTTCGCGCGGTCGAGCATGTCGCGATAGACGTCGGGAGTGGCGATGGGCATGGCGTGGGGCCTCCTGGCGCGGTGATCGGTGGTCTTGGCGCCGATCCTCGCAGATCGTCCTGCGCCCGACCACGCACCGTGGACGTTACGCGCGGGTACGGATATCAGTCGCCGGGCGACTGCCCGGCCACACCCGTCATCCCGGGGTCCCAGGGCATGTCGGCGTGAGACGTGGTCGTCGTACCCGCGGGTCACCTCACGACGGGCAGCGTGGCCGGCACGGTCGTCGCGACCCGCTGCAGCCCGAGCCGGGTGAGGATCGGCAGCGACTCCGGGGAGCAGTCCACCCGGACGAAGGGGAAGCCCCGCGCGCGGCCAGGCGGGCCCGCTCCGCGACGAGTGCGCGGTAGACCCCGCGACCGCGGGCGTCGGGATGGTCGACCGCCCCAGAAGGAGCAGAAGTCGGTGCCCGGCGAGTAGCGCACCCAGGCGGCGGAGACGATCTGCCCGTCCAGCTCGGCGACGAGCACGTCGAGCCCCTCGGGCGCGGCCCGCAGCTCCTCGCGCAGCCGGGCGCTGTGCCCGTCGCGCCGCCCCCAGACGACCTCCATGAGGGCCTCGATGCCGGCGAAGGCGGCATCGTCGTCCACCTCCACCCGCCGCAGGTGGACCCCCTTCGCCCCGCCGCGCCCCTGCCCAGAACTCTGCAAGACCTTGGGGTCTTGCGAAGTTGCGGGCCTGGAACTCTGCAAGACCTTGGGGTCCTGCAGGGTTGGCGAGGCGGGGTGGACGAGGTCCGCGACGCGTCCCAGGACGAACGCCTCGTCGTCACCGATCTCGAAGCCCCTGTCCCGCAGGCGGTCGAGCAGGTCGGCGGGCTCGTCGTAGTCGTAGGTCTTCCACTCGAGCTCCTGCCCCCGCCCGCGGAAGACGTCGACCTGACGGTCGATCCAGTGGTCGGGGGCCTCCCCCAAGCCGGCCGGGCACTCGACCATGGCGAAGCCACCCTTGTCTCGCGTCCAGGTGCGTCGCACCGGGCCGTCGGTGTCGATGACCAGCCCGGGGCGCGGCTCGTCCTCGCGCCCGGCGAGCCGGATCTGCTCGTGGAAGACCTCGAGGAGGGTCATCGCGCGTCCTGCCAGGCGATGATCCGGTCGAGCGCCTCGGCGATGGCCTCCGGCCCCGCGGCGAGCGACAGCCGCACGCAGTGCGACCCCTCGACCGGGTCGAAGTCACCACCCGGCGTCACGGCCACACCGGTCGCCTCGAGCAGCGCCGACGCGTACTCCCGCGCATCGGCGAAGCCCGCGAGCTGCTCCCCCAGGTCGGCCCAGTAGTAGAAGGCCCCCGTCGGCGGCGCGCGCGCCCCACCCGACGCCTCCGGGGCACCCCGGCTCGGACGCAGCCCATCGATCCGAACCAGTAGTCCCAACCTAAGAGGACCAGGCTTAGGAGAGCTGCCAAAGGCACTACACGGGGAAGGATCAGGAGGGGAT
>NZ_JBNFOF010000002.1:0-42351 GCF_057364645.1 Janibacter sp. CFPM2_SD2 | reverse complement strand
GTCGACGGCGTGCTCGATGGCCGCGGAGACGACCCGGCCACGGGGCCTTGCGCAGGCGGGCCTTGGGCTCGGCGCCGCCGAGGAGGCCGGCGTCGAGCAACCCGGAGAGCAGGCCCGCCATGAAGGAGTCGCCGGCGCCGACGGTGTCGACGACGTCGACGCGGGGAGCGCGCAGCTGGATGCGGCGGCCCGAAGGGAGGATCGCCAGGGCCCCGGCCGCCCCCAGGGTGCACACCGCGAGGGAGGGGCCGAGGTCGCACCAGGAGCGCAGGACCTCGGCGATGTCGTTGTGGTCGAGGGGCCGCCCGAGGAGCCACTCGAGGTCCTCGTCGCTCGCCTTGACGACGTCGCTCACGGCGACCCGGCGCTCGATCTCGGCGCGAGCGGTCTCGGGGTCGGGGAAGAGCGCCGGACGGCAGTTGGGGTCGTAGGAGACCGTGTGGGTGCGGGCCGCGCCGGACATCGCCGAGAGCACGTCGACGCATCCCGGCCGCAGCAGCGCCCCGATCGACCCGGTGTGCACATGGCCCGGCACCTGCGGCAACGCGGGCAGGCGCCAGTCGATGTCGAAGTCGTAGGTCGCGGCGCCGCTCTCGTCGAGCGTGGCGGTCGCGACCGAGGTGTCCGCGGCGCGGTCGCTGCCGGGCACGAGGTCGACGCCGGCCTCGGCGAGGTGCTCGCCGATCGCGACGCCGTGGGCATCACGGCCGAAGTGGGTCGCGAGCGTCACCGGGTGGTCGAGGCGGGCCAACCCGACGGCGACGTTGAGGGGCTGCCGCCGACGTGCTCGCTGCGCTGCCCGTCCGCCCGACGACGACGTCGACGAGCGACTCGCCGATGACGAGCGTCGGGGCGGGCGGTGCGGAGCGGCGGCGGCGGGGCACGGGACCAGTCGGGTCAGGCGGTCGGGTAGGGGGAGACGCGCTGGACCTTCGTCAGGTTGTGGTGCGCCTCGACGGTGCGGATCGTGCCCGACTTGCTGCGCATGACGAGCGAGTGGGTCGTCGCGCCGCCGGCGCGGTAGCGCACGCCGCGCAGCAGCTCGCCGTCGGTGATGCCCGTCGCGACGAAGTAGCAGTTGTCGGTCTGGACGAGGTCGTCGGTCGTGAGGACCTGGTCGAGGTCGTGGCCGGCGCCGACCGCGTGCTGGCGCTCCTCGTCGTCGCGGGGCCACAAGCGGCCCTGGATGACTCCGCCGAGGCACTTGATCGCGCAGGCGGTGATGATGCCCTCGGGGGTGCCGCCGACGCCGAGCAGCAGGTCGATGCCGGTGTCCGGGCGGGCGGCCATGATCGCGCCCGCGACGTCGCCGTCGGAGATGAAGCGGATCCGCGCCCCGGCGGCGCGGACCTCGTCGGCGAGGTCGGTGTGCCGCGGGCGGTCGAGCATGACGACCGTGACGTCCTCGGGCTGCTGGCCCTTGGCCTTGGCGATGCGCTTGATGTTCTCCTTCACCGGCAGGCGGATGTCGACGACGTCGGCGGCCTCGGGCCCGGTGACGAGCTTGTCCATGTAGAAGACGGCGCTGGGGTCGTACATCGTGCCCCGGTCGGCGACGGCGAGGACGGAGACCGCATTGGTCATCCCCTTCGCCGTCAGTGTCGTGCCGTCGATGGGGTCGACCGCGACGTCGCAGGCGGGGCCGGTGCCGTCGCCGACCTCCTCGCCGTTGAAGAGCATCGGGGCCTCGTCCTTCTCGCCCTCGCCGATGATGACGACGCCGCGCATCTGGACGCTGGAGATCATCGAGCGCATCGCGTCGACGGCGGCGCCGTCGGCGGTGTTCTTGTCGCCGCGACCCACCCACCGGCCCCCGGCGAGGGCGGCGGCCTCGGTGACCCGCACGAGCTCCATCGCGAGGTTGCGGTCGGGGTGCATCACCCCGGCGCTCGGGGTGGACGTCTGGGCCTGGCTCATGCTTCTCCTCAGATACGGCTGGTCGTCGGGCCGAGCCTATCGGCCGGGCCGCCGACAGGTGTCCGGGCCGCGCTGTGGCGCGTGCGACCATGGAAGGCATGAGCTCAGCCCCCGGCGACCAGGCCGCGACCCCCTCCTCGTCGGCTCCCGATCGCGAGTCGACCCCCGAGGAGCTCGCCGCCCAGCAGGGGTCCCGGCACGCGGCGCGAGCCACTACGCCAAGGGCACGAGCGCCAACATGGTCCGCTCGATGGTCGTCATCGTCGGGCTCGCGCTCGCCCTCTTCCTCGTCACCGGGCGCCCCAACAGCGTCACGCCGCAGGCCGTCGACGTCTCCGCCGCCGCGCAGTACCGCGCCGCCGAGGCGGGTGAGCCCTTCGCCTACGCGGACCAGTTGCCCGACGGGTGGACCGCGACGAGCGTGCGCTACGTGCGCTCCAAGGGCGGCGTCATGGTGTGGAATGCCGGCTACACGACCCCCGACGGCGAGTTCGTCTCCGTGCAGCAGGCGGTCGACCCCGGGCAGGCCTGGATCGACACCCAGACCAACAACGGTCGACCCGTCGGCAGCGTCGAGACCTCCGACGGTCGCGAGTGGGCCAAGCGGGACCGCGAGGGCAAGGTCCAACGCAGCCTCGTCAACGTCCCCGACGCGAAGGGGGAGCTGACGACGCTCGTCACCGGCACGGGCAGCTGGGAGCAGCTGCAGGCCTTCGCCGAGCACCTGACCCCCGCGAAGGTGACGAAGGCCGGCGGCAGCGCGAGCTCGAGCGCGTCGCCGTCCTCATGATGTCCTGAGAGGTCCCTCGTTCAGCGGCCCAACGCCGCGGTGACGAGCGGGACCAGACCGGGGTGGGCGAGGTGGAGCCCGCTGATCTCGTCGAGCTGCCACCAGGCGAGGTCGTCGTGCTCCTCGGGCTCGAGGTTGGCCGGCGTGCCCTGCCAGCCGTCGACGACGAAGCTGTGCAGCTCCAGGTCGTCGCCGAGCCGGAGCACGAGCGGGTCGAGCGCCCGCCACCGGGTGACGGTCACGCCGATCTCCTCGCGGCACTCGCGCACGAGCGCCTCCTCGGGTGACTCGCCGGCCTCGATGTGGCCGCCCACCCCGTCCCAGCAGTCGGGATAGTGCTGACGAAGGGGGTGACGGTGCGCCAGCAGCACGCGGTCGCCGGCGACGAGAAGCCCCATCGCGACGCGGTGCAGGCGCCCCGTCACGGCAGCCCGCTCACTCGTCGGTGGTGTCCTGCGACCCCAGGCTCGCCTCGGCCTTGTCGAGCCATGCCTCGCAGTGGGCGGCGAGGGCCTCGCCCCGCTCCCACAGCCGCATCGACTCCTCGAGACCGGCCTGACCCCCTTCGAGCCGGGCGACGAGCTCGATGAGCTCCTGGCGCGCCTCCTCGTAGGACAGGTCGGCGACGTCGGGCTGCTCCTGCTCGGGCTGCGGGTCGGTGGCCATGGCGACCACTGTAGGCGGGGCTGCCGTCAGGAGTCCGTGACCCGCACGGCGAAGTCGCCGTCGGCCACGGTCACCCGCAGCAGGTCGTCGACGGCGAGGGCTGCGCGGGAGGCGACGACCTCCCCTTCGGGCCGCTGGACGATGGCATAGCCGCGCTCGAGGGTCGAGGCGGGGGAGAGGACCCTCGCCTGCGACCGCAGGTGGCCGATGCGGTCGCGCTCGCGGTGCAGCCGGGCCTCGAGGCGGCCATGCGCCCGTCGCCGCAGGGAGGTGACGACCTCGCGCTGCGCCCGGACGAAGGCGGTGCGGTCGGTGAGCACGGGCCGGCTCGTCAGGTGGACCAGGCCGCGGCGTTCGCGCTCGACGAGACGGCCAGCGCGGCTCGGGCCCGGGTGCGGGCGTCGACGACCCCGGCGCGTTCCTGCGCGGCGTCGGGGCAGATGAGCTTCGCGGCGTCGGTGGGGGTGGAGGCGCGCACGTCGGCGACGAGGTCGAGCAGGGGGCTGTCGACGTCGTGGCCGATGGCGCTGACGACCGGGGTGCGCGCGTCGGCGACGGCGCGCACCATCGTCTCGTTGCTGAAGGGCAGCAGGTCCTCGACCGACCCACCGCCGCGGGCGACGACGATGACGTCGACCTCGTCGACGGCGTCGAGCTCGGCGACGGCCGCGGTCACCTCGGTCACCGCGGTCGGTCCCTGCACGGCGACCTGACGGATCTCGAAGGGCAGGCCCGGCCAGCGACGCCGCGCATTTTCGACCACGTCACGCTCGGCGGCGCTCGCGCGGCCACAGACGAGGCCGACGCGGCGGGGGAGGAAGGGGAGCGGTCGCTTGCGCGAGGCCTCGAAGAGCCCCTCGGAGCGCAGGTGCTGCTTGAGGTACTCGATGCGGGCGAGCAGCTCACCGACGCCGACGGGGCGGATCTGCCGCACGTCCATCGACAGCGACCCGCGCTGGGTCCAGTAGCTCGGCTTGGCCTGCACGACGACCCGCGCGCCCTCGCCGAGCGGCGCCGCCATCGCGTCGAGCGCGGTGACCCGCACCATGCACGACAGCGACATGTCGACGTCGGGGTCGCGCAGGGTCAGCCAGGCGGTGCGCGCCCCCGGGCGCCGGGTCAGCTGCACGACCTGACCCTCGACCCAGGTCACCGACATCTTGTCGACGTAGTCGGCGATCTTCATGCTCAGCAGGCGCACCGGCCACGGCTGCTCGGCCGTCGTGTCGGCTGCCTTGTCGGGAAGGGGGGTGCTCACGGCCCACAGTCAAGCAGCCCGTGCCGACGGCCGGACCCCGGCTCGCTGCGAGGCGCGAGCCGGGGTCCGGGGCGAAGGGAGCGTGTGCCCGTGGGTGGGTCAGGGAGCGGTGGTACCGGCCGGGCAGTTGACGCGGTAGTCCCACGCCGTGCCGTCGGGGCCGGTGACGACGACGGTCACCTCAGTGCTCGTCCCCGCGGGCAGGGTGAGCGTGGCCGAGCCGGTGCCTTCGTTGATGTCGTCGCCGACGACACCGGTGTCGTGGATCAGGGCACCCTCGTAGAAGACCTGGAACTGGTCAGGTACGCCATAGGCCTCCCACTCGAAGAGGAAGGAGGTCGGGCCCGCGGCCCCGATGCCGTGGACGGTGGTCGTGACCCCCGCGCCGCCGGACGAGGTCGAGGCATTGCACGGCGTCACCGGCGTCGGGTCGGTGGTGGTCACCGAGTAGAGGACGAGGTAGGAGATGTCCTGGGTCCTGCCCTGCTTGTTGGTGCTGCTGCTGACGCCGGAGGTGCCGCTGCCGTCGTGCGCGAGGGTGGCGGACTTCAGGCACCACGAGGCGTCCTCGAGGGTGAGGTCGGGGTCGCCGCTGGCGAGGGTGAAGCTCGTCCCGGTGATGGTCACGACGACGTCGATCGGGTCGCCGGTGCGGGTGTCGGTGACGGTCACGGTCGTCGGCCCGGCGAGGTCGGCGTCGATCTTCGTCGCGGTCGTGTGGTCGGTGCAGTGCTGGGTGGCGGCCCCGGCCGGTGGCGCGAGGGCGAGGGCGGCGAGGACGAGCGCGAGGGCGGCGAGCAGGGCCGTGCCGACGCGCAGTGGTCGAAGGGGGTCGAGCGTGTGCATGGTGGTTCCTCCCGAGAGCCTCGTCGTCGTCGACGAGGTCCCCGCCAGTGTCGGTCCGCGACGACGGCGCCCGATACCGGTCGAATCTGCCCATTGACACCGGCCCCCGGCCGTGGGATGGGCCACGATCAGGGGCCGTCCAGCCCACTCACCTACGATGGGTGGCATGACGACGAGCGTGACCCCTCCCGCCGAGACCGACGCCCCGCAGGACGCCAAGCGCGTCCTGCTCGCCGCCCCCCGCGGCTACTGCGCCGGCGTCGACCGGGCCGTCGTGACGGTCGAGAAGGCCCTCGAGCTCTACGGTCCCCCCGTCTACGTGCGCAAGGAGATCGTGCACAACAAGCACGTCGTGACGACCCTCGAGAAGCGCGGCGCGATCTTCGTCGAGGAGACCGACGAGGTCCCCGAGGGTGCGACCGTCGTCTTCTCGGCGCACGGTGTCGCCCCGGTCGTGCACGACGAGGCCAAGGCCCTGAGCCTCAAGACGATCGACGCGACCTGCCCCCTCGTCACCAAGGTGCACCGCGAGGCCGTGCGCTTCGCCGACGACGACTTCGACATCCTGCTCATCGGCCACGAGGGGCACGAGGAGGTCATCGGCACCTCCGGCGAGGCGCCCGAGCACATCACCCTCGTCGAGGGCCCCGACGACGTCGCCAACGTCGAGGTCCGTGACCCCGACAAGGTCGTGTGGCTGTCGCAGACCACCCTGTCGGTCGACGAGACGATGGAGACGGTGCGCCGGCTGCGCGAGAAGTTCCCCAAGCTGCAGGACCCGCCGTCCGACGACATCTGCTACGCGACGCAGAACCGTCAGCTCGCCGTCAAGCAGATGGCCAAGGACTGCGACCTGATGATCGTCGTCGGCTCGCGCAACTCGTCCAACTCGGTGCGCCTCGTCGAGGTCGCCATCGAGCACGGCTCGCGCGACGGGCACCTCGTCGACTACGCCGACGAGATCGACGAGTCCTGGCTCGACGGCGTGCGCACCGTCGGCGTCACCTCCGGTGCCTCGGTCCCCGAGATCCTCGTGCGCGGGGTCCTCGACTTCCTCGCCGAGCGTGGCTACGGCGAGCCTCAGCCGGTGACCGCGGCCGAGGAGTCGCTCCTCTTCGCGCTGCCCAAGGAGCTGCGCCGCGACCTCAAGGCCGCAGGCATGAGCGACCAGATGAAGCACGACGCGCGCGCTCGGCGACGCGGGCCAGCTGCACTAGCCCTTCGAGACGGCCGCGGGCGGCCTCCTCAGGGAGCGGCTAGAGCCGCTGGCTGATCCGCGCGGCGGTGTCGGCGCCGACTGCGCGAGGTGGGCGGCGCCCCCTTCGTCGACGTCGGCGGTGCGATAGGTGACCGCCACGGCGGCCACGGGGTGACCGTCGCGGTCGAGGACGGCCGAGGCGACGGATGACAGGTCGGGCGAGACGCTGCCCGCCTCGACGGCGTGGCCACGAGCGCGCACGTCGACGAGGAGCCGGCGCAGCGCCGACGGGGTCGCCGGACCACCCCCGACCATGACCGCTGCGACGGGTAGAGCGCGGTGACCTGCCGCCGGGGAGCGCGGCGAGCATCGCCAGGCCGCTCGCGGTGAGCGTCGCCGGCAGCCGCACCCCGACGTCGGTGACGAGCGAAGGGCGTCCCGCGGCACGTTCCTCGATGACGTAGAGGACGTCGCGACCCGAGAGCACCGCGAGGTGGGCGTTGTGGGTCGTCGCGTCGACGAGGCGCTCGACGAGGGGCCGGGGCGAGCCGCTGCAGCGGGTCCTGGCGTTGGTAGCCGGCGCCGAGCTCGTGCACCGCGGCGCCGATGCCATAGGTGCGTTCCTCCGCGTAGTGCACGACGTAGCCGTGCTCCACGAGCACCGCGAGCAGGTGGTAGGTGCTGCTGCGCGGCAGGTCGAGGGCTCGCGCGAGGTGCGCAGCGGGGATCGGCTCGGCCCGGCTCGCGAGGTGGGTCAGCGCGCGCAGGGCGTGACCGGCGGAGGTGGCATTGGGCATGGGGCTCCTGTCTTGTATCCGAGACACTATCGCCTGCGCGGGCCTCACGAGCCGGGGCGAAGGGGGGTTGCATGGACCCATGAGCACCGACACCACCACCGTCGTCCTCGGCGACCGGCCCCTCACCATCGACGAGGTCGTCGCCGTCGCCCGCCACCACGCCCCCGTCGAGATCAGTGTCGGCGCCTGGGAGCGGGTGCGGGCCGCGCGCACCGTCATCGAGGGCCTCGCGGAGGACACCGTCGCCCACTACGGCGTCTCGACCGGGTTCGGCGCGCTCGCCACGACCCACATCCCCCATGAGAAGCGCGCCCAGCTGCAGCGCTCGCTCGTGCGCAGCCACGCCGCCGGCGCGGGCGCCGAGGTCGAGGAGGAGGTCGTGCGCGCGCTCATGCTGCTGCGTGTGCAGACGCTCGCGACCGGCCGCACCGGCATCCGCGAGGAGACGCTGCGCCTCTACCTCGCCCTGCTGCAGCAGCGGATCACGCCGGTCGTCCACGAGTACGGCTCGCTCGGCTGCTCCGGCGACCTCTCGCCGCTCAGCCACTGCGCGCTCACGCTCATGGGAGAGGGCCGCGTGCGCGTCGACGGCGGCGACGAGGTCGACGCCGCAGGCGCGCTCGCCGACGCCGGCCTGACGCCCGTCGAGCTCCACGAGAAGGAGGGCCTGGCCCTCATCAACGGCACCGACGGCATGCTCGGCATGCTGTGCCTCGCCGTCCACGACCTGCGCCGACTGCTCGCCACCGCCGACATCGCCACCGCGATGAGCGTCGAGGGCCTGCTCGGCACCGACGACGTTTTCGCCGCCGACCTGCAGGCGCTGCGCCCCCAGCCCGGCCAGGCGCTCTCGGCCGCCAACATGCGCGCGGTGCTCGCCGACAGCCCGATCCGTGACAGCCACCGCGACCCGGCCGCCTGCACACGGGTCCAGGACGCCTACTCCCTTCGCTGCGCGCCGCAGGTGCACGGTGGCGCCCGCGACACCGTCGAGCACGCCGCGACCATCGCCGGCCACGAGCTCGCCTCGGCCATCGACAACCCCGTCGTCACCCTCGACGGACGCGTGGAGTCCAACGGCAACTTCCACGGGGCGCCCGTGGCCTACGTCCTCGACTTCCTCGCGATCGTCGCCGCCGACGTCGCGAGCATGAGCGAGCGGCGTACCGACCGCTTCCTCGACGTCAAGCGGTCCAACGGGCTGCCGCCCTTCCTCGCTGACGACCCCGGCACCGACTCCGGTCTGATGATCGCGCAGTACACCGCCGCCGGGATGGTCTCGGAGATGAAGCGCCTGGCCACCCCCGCCAGCGTCGACTCGATCCCGAGCAGCGCCATGCAGGAGGACCACGTCTCGATGGGCTGGGGTGCCGCCCGCAAGCTGCGCCGCAGCGTCGACGCGCTCGCCCGGGTCATCGCCATCGAGCTGCACACCGCCGCGCGGGGGATCGCGCTGCGCGCCCCCCTTCGTCCCGCGCCGCGACGGGTGCCGTCATCGACGCCCTCGCCGAGCACGGGCAGACCGGGCCCGGCCCGGACCGCTTCACCTCGCCCGACCTCACCGCCGCCCACCTCGCCGTCGTCGACGGGTCGGTCCTCGCGGCCGCCCAGTCGGTCACCGGTCCGCTCAACTGAAGGAGCAAGTGATCACCATGGACGGAGCCCGTCCCGTGCGTGCCCCCCGAGGCACCGACCTGACCGCCCGCAGCTGGCAGACCGAGGCGCCGCTGCGGATGCTGATGAACAACCTCGACCCCGAGGTCGCCGAGCGCCCCGACGACCTCGTCGTCTACGGCGGCACCGGCCGGGCCGCGCGGTCGTGGGAGGCCTTCGACGCGATCGTCGAGACGCTCACCGACCTCGCCGACGACGAGACCCTGCTCGTGCAGTCGGGCAAGCCGGTCGGCGTGCTGCGGACCAACCCGTGGGCGCCGCGCGTGCTCCTCGCCAACTCCAATCTCGTCGGTGACTGGGCCACGTGGCCGGAGTTCCGCAAGCTCGAGGCCGAGGGCCTGATGATGTACGGCCAGATGACCGCCGGGTCGTGGATCTACATCGCCACCCAGGGGATCCTCCAGGGCACCTACGAGACCTTCGCCGCGGTCGCGCGCAAGCGGTTCGGAGGCACGCTCGCCGGCACCCTGACCCTCACCGGCGGCTGCGGCGGCATGGGCGGCGCGCAACCGCTGGCCGTCACGCTCAACGGCGGCGCCTGCCTCATCGTCGACGTCGACGAGACGCGGCTGCGCCGGCGCCAGTCGAAGCGCTACCTCGACGAGGTCGAGACCGATCTCGAGGTCGCCCTGGCCAAGGTCATGGAGGCGAAGGGGGAGCGCCGCGCCCTGTCCGTCGGTCTCGTCGGCAATGCCGCCGAGGTCTTCCCCGAGATCCTGCGCCGCCACCGTGCCGGAGAGATCGAGGTCGACGTCGTCACCGACCAGACGAGCGCGCACGACCCGCTGAGCTACCTGCCCGCGGAGGTCGCGCTCGACGAGTGGCAGCGCGAGTCCGAGGCCGACCCGGAGGGCTTCACGAAGAAGTCCCGCGAGTCGATGGCCGCGCAGGTCCAGGCGATGGTCGAGTTCCAGGACGAGGGCGCCGAGGTCTTCGACTACGGCAACAGCATCCGCGACGAGGCCAGGCACGCCGGCTACACGCGGGCCTTCGAGTTCCCCGGCTTCGTCCCGGCCTACATCCGGCCGCTCTTCTGCGAGGGGCTCGGGCCCTTCCGCTGGGTGGCGCTGTCGGGTGACCCCGAGGACATCGCCGTCACCGACGCCGCGCTCAAGGAACTCTTCCCGGAGAACGAGCACCTGCACCGCTGGCTCGACGCGGCCGGCGAGCTCGTCGAGTTCGAGGGGCTGCCGGCGCGCATCTGCTGGCTCGGCTACGGCGAGCGGCACAAGGCGGGCCTGCTCTTCAACGAGCTCGTGCGCGAGGGCAAGGTCAAGGCACCGATCGTCATCGGCCGCGACCACCTCGACTCCGGCTCCGTCGCCTCGCCCTACCGCGAGACCGAGTCGATGCTCGACGGCTCCGACGCGATCGCCGACTGGCCGCTGCTCAACGCGCTGACCGCGACGAGCTCCGGCGCGACCTGGGTGTCGATCCACCACGGCGGTGGCGTGGGCATCGGCCGCTCGATCCACGCCGGTCAGGTCGGCGTCGCCGACGGCACCGACCTCGCCGCGCAGAAGCTCGACCGACTGCTCACCAACGACCCCGGCATGGGCGTGCTGCGGCACGTCGACGCCGGCTACTCGCGGGCCGCGGAGGTCGCCGCCGAGCGCGGGGTGCGCGTGCCGATGGAGCCGGTCGTCCGGGACGCGAAGGAGGCCTGAGCGTGGCCCCCTTCGCCTGGAGCGGACGCAGTGACGGTGACGGCCCCGAGCACCGGCGCTTCTGGAATGTCGTGAGCGAGCCAGAGCGGGGCCGGCAGACGGACGTCGCGCTCGTCGGCTTCGCGAGCGACGAGGGGGTCCGGCGCAACCACGGTCGGGTCGGCGCCGCCGAGGGGCCCGGCGCGCTGCGTGCGGCGCTTGCCTCGCTCGCGGTCCACGAGGACCTCACGGTCGTCGACCACGGGGACGTCGCGGTCACCGACGGTGATCTCGAAGGGGGGCAGCGTCGCCTCGGCGAGGTGATCGCCGCCGCCCGCGAGAGCGCCGACCTGACCGTCGTCCTCGGTGGGGGCCACGAGACGGCCTACGGCAGCCACCTCGGGCTCGGGCCGCGCCCGCGGCTCGGTGTGCTCAACCTCGACGCCCACTTCGACCTGCGGGCGGCCGAGCGGCCGACGTCAGGCACGCCCTTCCGGCAGATCGCGGCCGACCGCCACGAGGCGGGCGTCGACTTCGACTACGCCGTCGTCGGCATCTCGCGCACGAGCAACACGGGCACGCTCTTCGACACCGCCGACGAGCTCGGCGTGCGCTGGCTGCTCGACGACGACAGTCAGGAGCCCGGCGCGCCGGTGCGCTTCGTCGAGTACTTCCTCGCCGGGGTCGACGCGGTCTACCTGACGATCGACCTCGACGTACTCCCGGCCGCCGTGGCGCCCGGTGTGAGCGCGCCTGCGGCACTGGGGGTTTCCCCCTTCGTCATCCAGGCTGTGTGCGACGCGGTCGTCGCCTCCGGCAAGCTCGTCCACCTCGACGTCACCGAGCTCAACCCGCGCTTCGACGTCGACCAGCGCACCGCGCGGGTCGCGGCGCGCCTGGTCCACCGGATCATCACCCGCCACGCGAGCACCCCACGCCACCAGGAGGCCTGAGCATGTCGACCCTCGTGACCAACATCGGTGAGCTCGTCACCTGCGACGGCACGGGCGAAGGGGGCGTCGGCGCCCGCATCGACCACGCTCTCGTCGTCGACGCCGGACGCATCGCCTGGGTGGGACCGGCTGCGTCCGCGCCCGCGGCGGACGAGGTCATCGACGTCGAAGGGCGTTGTGTCACACCGGGTTTCGTCGACAGCCATGCGCACCTCGTCTTCGCGGGCGACCGGTCCGCGGAGTTCGCCGCGCGGATGGCCGGGCAGGCCTACGACGGCGGTGGCATCGGGGTGTCGGTCGCCGCGACCCGGGAGGCGAGCGATGACTGGCTGCGCACTGCCCTCGCCGCACGCGTCGCCGAGATGCGCGCCCAGGGCACGACGACCGTCGAGGTGAAGTCGGGCTACGGGCTCACCGTCGCCGATGAGGAGCGGGCGCTGCGCCTGGCGGCCGAGGTCACCGACGAGGTGACCTATCTCGGGGCGCACGTCGTGCCCGCGAAGGCCCGCGAGGACCGTGCCGGCTACGTCTCGCTCGTCACGGGGGAGATGCTCGCGGCGTGCGCGCCACATGCCCGGTGGGTCGACGTCTTCTGCGAGCCGCACTCGCCGCACGCCTTCACAGGGGAGGAGTCCCGCGAGGTGCTCGTCGCCGGGCGTGACGCCGGGCTGGGGCTGCGGGTCCACGGCAACCAGCTCGGCCACGGGCCCGGGGTGCAGCTCGCGTGCGAGCTCGGTGCCGCGAGCGTCGACCACTGCACCTACCTGTCGGACGCCGACGTCGACGCTCTCGTGCAGTCGGCAGGGACGACGACGGCGACGCTGCTGCCCGGCGTGGAGTTCTCGACCCGCTCGCCGTGGCCGGACGCGCGGGCGCTCCTCGACGCGGGGGTCTCCATCGCGCTCGCGAGCGACTGCAACCCCGGCACCTGCTACTCGAGCTCGATGCCCTTCGTCATCGCGCTCGCCGTGCGCGAGATGGGACTGACGCCGAGCGAAGCCGTCGTCGCCGCGACCCGCGGTGGTGCTCGCGCGCTGCACCGCGAGGACATCGGTCGGGTCGAGGTCGGCGCGCGCGCTGACCTCGCGGTGCTGGAGGCGCCCAACCACCTGCACCTGAGCTACCGGGCCGGTGTGCCGATCGCGCGGGCGTTGGAGGTCTGAGGGCCCCTCAGAGCCAGGCCGGGCGCCAGTCCGGCGACGGGTCCTCGCCGGTGCGTCCGTCGACGGCTTCGCGAAGCATGTCGGCCTGGCCGGTGTGCCGGCCGTACTCCTCGAGCAGGTCGAGCTGCAGGCGGCGCAGGTTGGCCCAGCCGGTCTCGTCGCTGCCCGTCGTGACCCGCTGGTCGATGCCGTCGGCGGCGATCGCGTCGGCCACGCGCTGACGGGCGCGGGCGACCGTCGCGTCGTAGCGGGCGTAGAGCTCGGCGGGCGAGTCCGTCGGGTGGAAGTGCGCCTCCCACGCATCCTGGCTGCGCATCGTGGCCCAGCGCTCGTCGAGGGCCGAGTCGTCGAGCCGGAGCGTGGAGTAGAGGTCCTCCACGAAGGCGAGGTGGTTGAGCAGGCCACCCAGGGTCAGCTCGGAGGCGCCGATGCGCTGGCTGAGGCCGCCGGCGTCGAGACCATCGGCCTTCCATCGGAAGGTCGCGCGCTGCCGGTCGAGCGCGGCCACGATCTGCTCCGCATCGGTGCCGGTGAGCGGTGGTTCCCAGGCCGGGGCGCCGGTGCCGGGTGCGCCCCCGCCAGGCGTGCCGGGGGCGTCGGGCGTGCCGGGGGGCGTCGGGCGTGCCGGGTGCGTCGGTCATGAGGCCTCCTCGCGGGATGTCGTGCGACCACCCTCCTCCTGCGCGCGGGAGCGCGCCACCTGCTCTCGGGGGTCTGCCGCCTGCTCGCGCGGGTGCGGCAGACCGAGGTCGAGGTCGAGCTCGGGCCGATGGTCGGCGACGACGTCGAGGAGCTCGGGGGCGGTGAGCGGCCGCGGTGTCGTCGTCACGGCGGGGACCTCATCGATCTCGTCGCTGCTCAGCCCGATCTCACCCATGCGACGGGCACTGACGAGCACCCGCGACTCGAGCGAGCCGACGAGCCGGTTGTAGTCCTCGACGCTGCGCTGGAGCGAGCGGCCCATGCGCGTCGCGTGCTCGCCGAGCGTGCCGAGCCGCGCGTAGAGCTCGCGACCGACGGTGAGCAGCTCCTGGGCGTCGCGGGTCACGGCATCCTGCTGCCAGGCATAGGCGACCGTGCGCAGCAGCGCGAGCAGGGTGCCGGGGGAGGCCAGCACGACCCGCTCGGCCATCGCCTCCTCGTGCAGGCCCGGCGCGCGCGACAGGGCGGCCGCGAGGGTCGCGTCAGAGGGGACGAAGCACACGACCATCTCCGGCGACGGCTCGAAGGCGGTCCAGTAGGCCTTGCTCGACAGGGTCGTCACGTGCGCGCGAAGGGAGGCGGCGTGCGCCTCGAGCAGGCGGTCGTGCTCCGACGGGTCGATCTCCTCGGCTTGCGCCTGCAGCCAGTGGCTCATCGGTGCCTTGGCGTCGACGACGAGGTGCTTGCCTCCCGGCAGGTGGACGACGACGTCGGGGCGGACCTCGCGCTCGGCAGCGGTCGCTCCACGCGCCTGCTCGTCGAAGTCGCAGCGCGCGATCATGCCCGACACCTCGAGGACCCGACGCAGCTGGACCTCGCCCCAGGCGCCACGCACGGACGACACCCTCAGCGACGAGGCCAGGGAGGAGGCCTCGCGACCCACCCGGGTGGTGGTGTCCTCCACGCGGCCCAGGGCCTCGCGCACCGAGGCGAACTGCGAGACCCGGTCCCGCTCGAGCTGCTCGACCTTGGCCGAGACGCGGCGCAGCGTCTCGCCGAGGGGCGCCAGCGCGGCCGCGGTGCGGTCGTCCTCGTCGGCAGCATGGGCCTGCTCGTCGAGGCGCTCACGCAGTCCCTCGAGCTGCTCGCGCAGCCCGTCGCGCTCGGCGCGCAGGCCGGCGACCTCGGCCCGCACGGCCAGCCAGGCGAGCAGCCCGCCGACGACGAGGCCCACCAGCAGTCCCGTGATCAGGGTCGTGATGTCCATGGGTCCAGCCAACCAGCGACCTCCGACAACGCGCGGATCAGAAGGGCGGCGGGCTGTCGGCGGCCTCCTCGGCTTCGTTCGTCCCCGCCAGCGGGGACGAAGAGGTGTACGGGTCGTGGGTCCCCGTGGGCGGGGACAAAAGGGAGTCCGCGTCGCTGGGCGGGGACGAAGGGGAGTCCGCCTCGTTGGTCCCCGTGGGCGGGGACGAGGCGTTGTCCAGATCGCTCGTCCCCACCGGCGGGGACGAACTCTCCTCCCCTTCGTCCACGGCGTGGACCGGGAAGGTGAGGGCGACGACGCCGCCGGGGGTGATCCACTCGGTCGACCCGTCTTCTCGGAGCCGGTGGCTCCAGCGTGCGGAGTGCTTGACGCGGTGGTGGTGCCGGCACAGGTCCGACAGGTTGGCCGGGCTCGTGCCGCCGTGCGGCCACGGCGTCGCGTGGTCGACGTCGGCCGCCCACCCCAGCCGCCGTGACTGCACCGGGCGCTCGCAGCCCCACATCCGGCAGACGCCATCACGCGTCGCGACGAATTCGCGCTGCGCCTTGGGGATCGCGTAGGCCGACGTCGACGTCTCGAGCAGCGTGCCGGTCCGGGCATCGATCAGTGCCCGGCCCACCCGGGTGTCGAGACGCCGGACGATCGCGGCGACGACGTCCGGCGGCACGTAGCCGACGCCCGGGATCGTCGTCCCGGAGACCCATCGCCCACCGCCCGTGCGGCACGTGCACGGATGGCCGCCCCCGCCCGTGCTGTCCTCGCCGTGGTGGCACGCGTCGGTGGTGCACGTGCAACCGCACCCGACGCGCACCTGCGTCGTCACGTCGTCGCTCATCCACTCCTCGGCGAGGACGTCGACCTGGTCGGCGCCCTCGCCGCTGACGATGCGCACACGCTCGTGATCGACCCGGTCATAGGTGATGCCCTCCTCGAGGAGCCGGCCACAGGGTCCTCCTCGCCACTGCAGATGGGGCACGACGGGTCGTCCACCGGCGCGAAGGTCAGCCGCGAGACCGCCGACGCGATGACGGGCACGCCGAGCCGCACCTCGGCAGTCACCTCGCTGCCGCACAGGACGAGGTCCGCCAGGCCCATCGCACGGGCCGTGCCGATCGGCATCTCCGGGTCGTCGGCCCGCCATCGCTGCCCGGCGGCGTCGACGGCCGCCTTGATCGCCGCGCCGATCTCGCTCGGCAGCACGGCCGTCAGCCACGTCGTGCCGACGGGGCCGGCCTCGGTGCGTACGTCGAGCCTGCTGGCGCGGTTGGCATCGGCCCGCGCCTGCATGAGCTCGGGCTCGAGGCGCGTGATGAGGCGCCGGCAGGTCTTGGCGACCTCGTGCGGCTCCATGTCGATGATCCGGATCGATCCGGGCGCCCCGCGTCGAGCGCCGAGCAGGTGCTTGACGATCGCCTGCGTCGTCTCGGGGGTCGTGTCGCGCGTGTGCTTGTGCACCTGCTCCAGGGCGCGGCGTCCGAGGCGCCCCTCGGCGACGAGCTCGGCCAGGGGCCGCCAGGTCGGTCGCGGCGCGGGAGGCGACGGCGCACCGTCGGCCCGCCTCGGTCGGACCGGTGCCGATGGCGACGGCCACCGCGTCAGGAGCCATCTCGGCGACCTCACCCGCGGGCAACCGCACCTCGCGGTACTGCCCATCCGGTCCGCGCTCCTCGCCCCGGCGTCCGACCTCGGCGACGAGGACGAGCTCGAGGCCGTCCACGGCCCGGCGCACCGCCTCGGTCGCGACGAGTGCCCGCTCCAGCTGCCCGTCGTCGAGCCGTGCGGCATCGCGCACCGCCCGGTCACGGGCCGCGCCCACCGACGCCAGCACCCCGTCGAGCCACTGGTCTGCGACCCGCGATGCGTGCCCGGGCCCGTCTTCGAGTGGCCCCGAACGCACCTCATCGGACCCGTCGTCAGGCCCGTCACCCGGACCCGTCCGAGACCGCACCTCCCCGACCGCCTCGGCCCCCACCGTGTCCACCTGCATGACCGTCACGTCATCCCCTTCGTCATCGTCGACGACCCATGACCCATGCTCTCGCCGAGCACCGACAGCCCACCCGTCCTGTTGACGCCGGCCCGCCGACGCAGGAGCGTGGCTCCATGAGCGAGATCCAGCGGGCGGCAGATGATGGCCGACGACCCGCGGACGCCCGTCGACCCGGTCGGCGACGAACGGCACCTGCTCGGCGAGTACCTGCGGTGGCAGCGCGAGACGCTCGCGGCCAAGTGCGCGGACCTCTCGCCCGAGCAGCTGGCCACGCGTTCGGTCGAGCCGTCGACGATCTCGCTGCTCGGTCTCGTCCGGCACATGGCGCGGGTCGAGCGGGGCTGGTTTCGCCAGTGCGTCGAAGGGGAGGACGTCGCCACCCTCTACCGCGCCCGGGCAACATGGACGGCGAGTGGGACGACGCGGCGGGCACGCAGGAGTGCGTCGACGACGCCTTCGCCACGCGGCGGGCGGAGTGCCTGGCCTCGGACGAGATCATCGCGCGGCACGCGCTGGACGACACCTTCGAGGACCACGGTGGGTGGACATGGAGCGTGCGCGGACTCGTGCTCCACATGATCGAGGAGTACGCCCGCCACATCGGGCACGCCGACCTGCTGCGCGAGCGGATCGACGGCCGGCTCGGGGAGTAGCGGCGCCCTCTGTAGCCTCGTGGCCATGACGAGCGACGAGCCCACCGAGGAAGAGGTCAAGGCGGCGACGACCCGCCCGGACCTCGCGACGGAGGCCGGCCGGCTCGCCTTCATCAAGGTCCTCAACGCCCGCCTGCCCAAGAAGCGCCTCATCGCCCAGGGCCTGCTGCGCGACGAGGACGGACGCATCGCCCTCTGCGAGCTCGTCTACAAGCGCGACTGGGACCTGCCCGGTGGCATCGTCGACCCGGGGGAGTCACCGGCCCACTGCGTGGTCCGCGAGGTGCGCGAGGAGCTCGGCCTCGACGTCACCGTCCGCGGGATGCTCGCGGTCAACTGGCTGCCGCCCTACCGCGGGTGGGACGACGCGCTGCTGTGCCTCTTCGACCTCGGGGCCGTGCCCAGCACCTTGCTCGACGACGCGACCCTGCAGGCCCGCGAGATCAAGGCCGTGCACTGGGTCACCCTGCGACGGTTGCCGAGCGGGTCGCGCCCTATACCGCTGCGATGATCGCCGAGGCAGTCGCGACCGACACGACGCTCTACCTCGAGAACTCCACGGAACGGGCCGACCCGTGAGCGACCCCCTCGACGACCTGAAGGTGCCCCGCCGCCAGCCGACGAACCGGACCCTCCTGTGGCAGATGTGGGGCCGCGAGACGGCCAAGGACTTCATCCTGCTGCTCGCGGCGCTGCCGATCGTGTGCGCTCTGGTCTACGTGCCGGTCATCGCGACGTCCGGCGGGTCGTGGCCGCGACTGCTCGGTCTGCTCGTGCTCTTCGTCGCGATCTGGTGGGCCCTGCGGGCCGTGCTGCGGCGCTGGGTCGCCGCCGGCCGACGGGACGAGGCGGGGAGCCCCCTTCGCCCGGTTAGACTCCTGTCCCCGTGGCACTCTCCATCGGAATCGTCGGTCTCCCCAACGTCGGCAAGTCGACGATGTTCAACGCACTGACCAAGAACAACGTCCTCGCCGCGAACTACCCCTTCGCGACCATCGAGCCCAATGTCGGCGTCGTCCCGCTGCCGGACGCGCGGCTGGGCCGGCTCGCCGAGATCTTCGGCAGCGAGAAGATCCTGCCCGCGACCGTCTCCTTCGTCGACATCGCCGGCATCGTCCGTGGTGCGAGCGAAGGGGAGGGGCTGGGCAACAAGTTCCTCGCCAACATCCGTGAGTCCGACGCGATCTGCCAGGTGGTGCGCGCCTTCGTCGACGACGACGTGACGCACGTCGACGGCAAGATCGACCCCGCCTCCGACATGGAGACCATCAACACCGAGCTCGTGCTCGCCGACCTGCAGACCCTCGAGTCCGCGATCCCGCGGATCGAGAAGGAGGTCAAGGGCAAGAAGACCGACAAGGACGTCCTCGACACGGCGCTCGCCGCCCGCGGGGTCCTCGAGGCCGGCGACACCCTGTTTGCGAAGGGGGCCGCCGCCGGGGTCGACATGACCATCGCCGCCCAGCTCGGGCTGCTCACGACCAAGCCCTTCCTCTACGTCTTCAACGTCGACGAGGACCAGCTGACCGACACCGACCTGCAGGCCCAGTGGCAGGCACTCGTCGAGCCGGCCGAGGCGATCTTCCTCAACGCCAAGCTCGAGTCCGAGGTCGCCGAGCTCGACGACGAGGACGCCCGCGAGCTGCTCGAGGGCGTCGGCATCGACGAGCCGGGCCTGGACCAGCTGGCGCGCAAGGGATTCAACACCCTCGGCCTGCAGACCTACCTCACCGCCGGCCCCAAGGAGTCGCGCGCGTGGACGATCCACAAGGGCGACACCGCGCCCAAGGCCGCCGGCGTCATCCACACCGACTTCGAGCGGGGCTTCATCAAGGCCGAGGTCGTCTCCTTCGAGGACCTCGACACGCTCGGCTCGATGGCCGAGGCGAAGGCCGCCGGCAAGGTCCGCATGGAGGGCAAGGACTACGTCATGGCTGATGGTGACGTGGTGGAATTTAGGTTTAATGTCTAGAAACCGCCAAAAGTACTTGCTGACCTGAGAAAACCGTATGAGCTCCGTAGTTGGCGAAATGCGACTCAGAGCCCGTCTGACATCTGCTTCGGGTCCCAGTCTCGCGTCTGAGGATCCGCGATCGGCGTGCGCAGCCCGGTTGGACGCGGTTGCGAGCGCGTCCGGCCTCCTCGGTCATTCGCCGCGATGCTGACTCATTGTGGTTCTCCGCCGGTGATGTCGTCATCGACTTCGGGCATGTCGCGGGCGACCATGACGACGGCGCGCCGGATGCGGCGCTCCGGGCAGCGATGCGTGCTCGGCTGATAGGGGCGTCCGTCGCTTGTAAAGGTCGTAGTCGTATGGCCGCAGGACATCTTGATGTGCCAGATGTAGGTGGTGGATCTGTCGCCGCTGTACACGACTGCTAAGAGCTGTTCCTTCCCCTTGCCGGTCAGACTGTCGGTCCCGTACGGAAGACTGTCGCCATGAAGAAGGGGTCGGCAGTTTGAATCGAAGAGGTGGGCAGATGCGCGACGAAGGGGGAGCTGCATGGGTGAGGGCGATTCAGATGCGACCGCAGAGATGGTGCGCACATGACTGGCAAGAAGAGCACGGCGAAGCTGCATCACTATGTGCCGCAGGGGTACCTTCGAGGCTTCGCGACGGGCCAAGAGCGCATCAGGGTCGTACCCTTCGACCGCTCCCGGCAGCCATACACGCCGAGCGTGAAGAACGTAGCTGCGCAGAATCACTTCCACACGGTCGGTGAGTTCGATGAGCCGGACGCGTTCGAGAAGGCGCTGAGCGAGGTCGAGGGCCAAGCCCTCGGCATCATCAAGGGCTTCGCCAATGGCGAGTTTCCTCCCTCCGAGGAGAGCAGGTGGGCCTTTGCCCACTACACGGCGTTGCAGAGCGTGCGCGGGCCGGATACTCGGAGGACGACCGAGCATCTCCGCGCGACCATGGTGCGGCTGGAGGTGGGTGCCGGTGGTCGCAAGAATGTCGGTGCGTGGATCCGTGACAATCTCAGGTTCGACCCGACGCCGGAGCAAGAGGATCGAATCTGGAACGAGGCCACCCAGCCCGGTGGGCCGCCGATCGGATTCTCCAACCTGGCTCACATCCAGAACGCAGTCGAGACCGCGATCGAACTGACGCCCTATCTTGCGACCCGCCCCTGGGCACTCGTTCGCTTCGACCGACGCTCCCTCATCACATCGGATGCTCCGGTCGGTCTGGTGCGCCGACCGGACGACGAGCCGTGGGAGGGAGTCGGCTTCGCGACGGCATGGGGCGTCACGTTCCCGCTCACGCGCAAGTTGGGGCTCCTCATGAGCGATCCCATGGCGATGTTGGAGGGCTCCGGAGCGGACGATCCGCGTGTCCAACAGCTCCGCGAGATGGTGCTCGCCGGACGGATAGACCGAATCCAGGCCGGGACGACAGCAATGGAGAAACTGTTCAATCAGCACACCGCGGAGTCGGCTAGGGAGTACGTTTTTCACCACCCCGAGGACGAGCGGTATGTCCCTGTCAATCTGCCCGAGCCGGACCTGATCAACATCAAACCGATCGGAGCACTAGTCGACATGGACTTCGACGGTGAGCCGCTGTTCGCGCCCAACGGAGGTGAGGGCTGACGGGACACGAGGGGAAGCGCGGAGCACCAAGACATGACGATCTCATACGGCTCGGGCTAGCGTCGTCGGCGGCGATGATGTTCCGGTAGAGGAAGTGTGTCGTATGAGCATGGGAGATTCGGTGAGCGACGCGATCGACCCGATGTGGTGGGAGGGCGTGCTGGCGGCGGCGTCGCTTGACGACCGCTATGAACCGCCAGAGTTGTTGTCATCGCATTTCGAGCGGGCGGCGGCCGATCCGGCCGTCACGGGGCTTCACGCACAAGTGCTGCGGGTGTTGGCGATGGTGTCGTCAGCGATGCTGAACGCGGAGGACTGGCTGGAGCCGTTCACACCCGCGATGCAGATCAGTGGCAAGCGGACTGTGGTACCGGCGGACTTCGATGCCGACCAGGTGGCATTACTGGCACGTATCGCTCCTCTCGTCGAACGTGATGATCTGCGGGCACGGGTCGCTGATGTCGTCTGGGTCTACGGGGACCGGTCGGACATCGCGATGTTGGACCGAGCCATCGACGCCTACCGGGCCGCGCCGCTGACGGACGATGTGTGGTTCAGCGTGGGGAAGGACGCGTGGGTTCGGGCCCTCGCGCTTGCATCGCGGCGCGGCGCGGCCGGCAGGGCCCGGGTGCAGGAAATGTCGGACGCGCTGAAGGCTCAGGTCTGGCCGGCCAGGTGACGGACAACTTCAAAACAGTGGGGTTCGCGGAAACCTTGCGCCAGCACGGTCGTGTCGACGCTGCCGGGCGCGCTGAGGTGCGCGAAGCGCTGTTCGCGCTCGCGGCACGGGCGTCGTCGGTAACCCCGCGCCTGTCACGCCATCTCGAGCGTGAGGCGCTCGCATGGCTTGGTGGTTCGGACGCGGCGGCGGCGAACTCTGCGACCGAGCGCGTTGCGCGGACCTACATCGCAGAAGCTGATTCCCGCATTCTGACGGACCCGAAGGCGGGCGCGCTGGTCGAGGGCCATTTCCTGGAGAAGGCCATCGCAGTCCTCCGAACCATCCCGCGCTCCTACCGGCTCGAGAACGGACTCGACGAACTCATCGACGACCTCCGCACTCGGCTGCGTGAGAGCCGGGAGTCGTCGATCGAGCAGATGATACGTATCCAGTCGGACCCGGTTGATCTGACTGAAGCCGTGTCCTACGCGCGGTCGCAAGTCACGGGCCACGCGGACAAGTTCGACGCGCTCGCCGCATTCGCGACGCTCGCACCGCCGCTAGATGAAGCCAGTACGCGCGAGACCGCCGCGAAGATGCTGGAGGGCACCATCAGCCACATGTTTGGATCCTCTACGTTCTCCTCTGACTTCCGGAAGATCGCATCGAGGCCCGGGTCTTCGGGCCAGGCCGACGAGGGCGAGGTGTGGGCCGAGATGGTCCGCACGGTGTTCTTTCATTCCCAATTGCTCGGAAAGGGCATCATCCAGCCTGCGCAAGAGGCCCTGACTACTGAGCACCGGTTCAGTCGGCAGTACATGGTGTCGCTGTGCGTGGAGTCGCCGACAGTGCCCGAGGGGCACGAGACGTTGTGGGGTGACGGGCTGGCGCTCGGCTTGGGCGGAAACTACGGCGCTGCGGTCTCTGTCCTGGTCCCGCAGTTGGAGCAGGTCGTGCGGGTCATGTTGAGGCGGCACGACGTGTACACGTTGTTCGTCGATGAGCACGGCGTGGAGAGTGAGAAGAGCTTGAACGCGCTTCTCGACATGACCGAGACTCAGGACGTCTTCGGCGCAGGGATGGTCATGGAAATGAAGGCAATGCTGGTCGTCCAAGGTGGTCCGAACCTACGCAACGATGTCGCGCACGGCCTTCTCGATGACAACTCGGCGTGGAGCTACTCGGCGCTCTACATGTGGTGGTTCTGTCTGCGGCTGGTGACGTGGCCGGTCATCGAGATGATTAGCCGCGCTCGGACCCAGTCAGCAGAGTCTTGCTGAGACCCGATGGCGAAGGGCACTGACGGCGACCTCGTTCCGTCGGCCGCAGGTGTCTCGTGACCCAGATGTCTCTAGGTGCCTGAATGTGGTGGAGTTCCGCTTCAACGTGTAGCCGGTTTCCGGCCCTCGCTCAGAGCAGCCGTGGCATGGGCTACACGATCGGCTGATCGCGCAGCGCACGCGCCGCGAAGTACCCCTCGATCCGCTCCTCGTCCCAATCGTGCGCCTCGCGCAGTCCCTCGGCGAGCATCGCGAGGTAGGCCGGTCGGGGAGCGGTGTGCGGGACCGCGTGCATGCCGTGGGGCGCGGTGAAGGTGAGCATCGGCAGCCCTTCGTGCTCGCCGACCCGCACGAGCGTCTCGTAGTGGCCGGGCCCAGCCTGGTGGCGCTCGCCGGGCAGCCCGGTGAGCAGCACCTCCTCGAGCGGGTCGTCCGGGTCGGCCGGCCGGTGCATCTCCTGGTTGGCGACGTCGACGAACTGCCCGATCGTCAGCAGGTAGGCGCGGCCGGCGGTCTCGCCGGGGGAGTCGTGGTCGTAGAAGGCGACCCCGCCACCCCAGGTCCGCGACTCGCCGGCGAAGTACAGGCTCCCCGGCAGGGTCACCGCGTGATCGGCCGTCGGCATGGTCCGGTCGCGCGCCCCGGCATAGGTCCTCATCGACCCGGGCGGCGTGCCGCCGGCGATGTAGCAGCCGAGACGGCGGCGGGACATGTTGGAGCCGTAGCTGACGTACCAGAGGTGCGAAGGGAGCATCCCTCCCATTGTCGTCCGCGTCCGTCGGACGGGCACAGGGGCCCCGTTCGGTCCGTCCGCCACGCGGTCTGCGGCACAATCGAGCCCGTGCCGCACCTGCTGGACATCGGATCCCGGAAGTTCTGGACGCTCACCGGTAGATCCGTCGACCTCGGCGGCGCCGAGAGCTGGCTCGACGGCCCCGTGAGCGGCTCACCTCGGGTGGCCTCCGACTGGCTGGCAGCCGAGGCCGAGCGCCACGGCGGCTCGGTGGCCGAGGCGGACCCGAGTGCCGGTCTGCTGCCGTCGATGTCACTCCTCGACGGCCCCGGCTTCGACGCGACCCGGCTGCACCCGGCGGTGCGCGACTTCTACGAGCACACCGCCTCGTGGCAGATGGAGGTCTGGTCGTCCTGGTCCCCGCTCTTCTGGCCGGGCGGGGAGCTGGTCGCCCGGCTGTGGGGGAGGCGGGTCGAGCAGCTGGCCCTGCCGATGCGCCCGCTCGACGTCGCCCACGGCATGGACAGCGTCGTGACCCCGATCCTCGACGGGCAGGGCGAGCAGGTGGCCGCCGCATGGACCCGCGCCCTGCGCGCCACCGGCCGCACCGTCTTCAGCGGTGCCTACTCGACCCGGACCCTCCCCGGGGCCGACCGCTCGAGCGTCCACGTGACCTTCCCCCTCGAGTCGGGCAACCTCCAGGTCTTCCTGCGCCCCACGGTCCTCGACGACGGTGGCTTCCTCCTCGAGTCCCTCGGCGGCCGCTTCGGCGAGGACGGTGCCTACGTCGTCGTCCGGGGGCGACGCAGCCACGCGGCGAAGGTGCCGCTGCGGGAGACCTTCCACATGTACCTCGACCCGCAGGGGGTGCTGCGCACCGATCACGTGCTGCGCATGTGGGACCGTCCCGCCCTTCGCCTGCATTACAAGCTGGAGCCCGCCGCATGATCCACAGCTTCCACCTCGCGCAGGTGCCCGTCCGGGCCGGCGCGGCGGCACTCGTCCGGCCGCCCACCCCGGCGACCGTGCCCGGTCTCGACCGCCTCGAGAGCCTCTCCCTCATGCGGCTCGGGGCGTCCGTCGTCTCGCCGGAGCGGCTCCAGCTGACCCGGCTGGCGGCCTTCGCCCAGTGGCGCGACGAGGAGGCCCTCGCCCAGTTCCTCGAGCGCGACCCGCTGGGGCAGCGGCTCGACACCGGCTGGCACGTGCGGCTGGAGTTCGTGCGGCGCTGGTCGACGATCGCGGCCTTCGACGGGTTGCCGGCCCGCACCGGCACGATGCGTCAGGACGAGCCCGTCGTCGCCGTCACCCTCGCCCGGATGAAGATCCCCGAGCTCCCGCGCTTCCTGCACCACGGGCGGCCGGTCGAGCGCCTGGTCCGCGACCACCCGGGGGTGACGCTCGCTGGGGCGGCACTGCGCCCACCGCGGACGGTCTCGACCTTTTCGATCTGGCGCAGCGTGCGCGAGATGGTCGAGATGGTCCACGGCCGGTCCGAGGTGCCCGAGCCGGATCGGCACTCCGCGGCGATGCGCGAGCGGGAGCGGCGCGACTTCCACCACGAGTTCGCGACCTACCGCTTCCGGCCGCTGTCCGAGCACGGCTCGTGGCTGGGCCGGTCGGACCTCGTGCCGTGGGCTCAGCCATGACGCATCCGCCGGCACTGGCGCTGCGCTACGACCCCGGCCGCGCCGGCCGGCAGGTCGTCGGCTTCGGCGTCGCCGCTCTGCTCATGGTCGCTCTGGGCGCCTCGGCGGGTGGATGATCATCGCCTCCTTCCAGCAGCTGGATCTCGGCGGCCGGATCATCGGCTGCGGCTTCGGGGCCTTCTTCGTCCTGCTCGCCCTCGCGACCCTCGTGAGCGCGGCCGAGGTCTTCATGACGATCCGGCGGGACTCCCGGCAGGAGGAGCCGCTGCTCCTCGTCGACGAGACCGGCGTCGACGGGGCCACCGTCGTCGACGGCATGGTGAGCGCAGGCCAGCCGCACATCGACTGGGGCGAGATCTCGAGGATCGATCTCACCGCCCGGGGGCCGGGTGCGCGGCGCACCTCTGCCGTGGCAGAGCTCGACCCCGAGTTCCGTCTGCGGCAGTCGGTCAAGACCGGCCTCGACCGCACGGCGGGCACGGGCCTGGGGATGCGCGACGGTCACCGAGCCGTCGAGCTGGTGCTCGTCGACGGCAGACGCGGCCACCGCGACCTCACGCTCCCGCTGTCACCCGGGTCCTTCGCCGCCGCTGCGCCGCAGATCGTGGCGATCGCCGAGGCCCACGGCGTCGAGGTGTGGTTGCGGGGCGACGACTTCGGGTGAGGCATGGGCGGGCGCTCAGCCCTCTCCACCCGCTGACCCTGGACCCGGTGGCACCATGGCGACATGGACGCCGCACCGCCACCCACCGGGCACGACCTTGCCGGGTGCCGCTGCCTGCTCCATGACGTCCAGCTCCATCCCCACGACGTCGTCGGCTGACCCGTGCAGAGGATCCGATCCGCGGTCGCGGACCTGCCACCGGGAGCCTTCGCCTTCGTCATGGCGACGGGCATCGTGTCGATCGGGCTCGACCAGCAGGGGCTGCACCTCCCTTCGCTCGTCCTGCTCGTCATCGCCGGCGGCGCGTGGATCGTGCTGCTGGTCGCGCTCGCTGCGCGACTGGTCGCCTACCGCGGCCGGGTGATCACTGACCTGCGCGACCCACGCAAGGCCTTCGGCTTCTACACGATCATCGCCGGCACAGGGGTCGTCGCGGTGCGCCTGCTCGACCTCGACCACACCGTGAGCGCCGTGCTGCTGGCGGTCGCGGCCCCGGTCGGGCTGCTGCTCAGCTATGCCGTCCCGTGGGCCGCCGTGCTCTCCCGCCGAGAGCGGCCGGCGCTCGCCGAGGCCAACGGCACGTGGTTCATCTGGGTCGTCGCCAGCCAGTCGGTCGCGACGACCGCGGCCGGACTCGAGCCGCTCGTCGGCCGCGGGCAGTCCGAGCTCGCCGTTCTCGCCGTCTGCGCGTGGTCGGTCGGGATCGTCCTGTACGCCGCGTGCGCGGTCCTCGTCGCCCTGCGCCTGACGCTCTACCCCCTCGACGTGCACGAGCTCAGCCCGCCCTACTGGGTCTCGATGGGTGCCGTGGCGATCTCGATCGTCGCCGGGGCCAAGATCGTCGAGATGGACTCGACGCCGATCGTCGACGCGACGGGCGGGCTCATCGCCGGCCTCGTCGTGCTCTGCTGGGCATGGGCGACCTGGCTGATCCCCGTGCTCTTCGCCGTCGGCGTATGGCGCCACGTCATCCACCGCATCCCGCTGCGCTACGAGTCGACGTGGTGGAGCATCGTCTTTCCCCTCGGCATGTACGCGGTCGCGGGCATGTACCTCGGTCGCGCCGACGAGCTGCCGCTCGTCGAGCAGATCGGTGCCAGCTGGCTGTGGGTCGCCGTCGTCGCGTGGCTCTACACGGCAGGCACGATGGCTCTGAGCTGGGTACGCCCACGCGGGAGTACGGTCGGGGCGTGAGCACCACAGCGCAGGTCCACGTCCGCTCGGTCCGGGACGAGGCGGCGCCTGGAGACGGCTACCGGGTCCTCGTCGACCGGCTGTGGCCGCGCGGGGTGAGCAAGGAGGCCGCCGCCCTCGACGAGTGGCTCAAGGAGGTCGGGCCCTCCACCGAGCTGCGCAGGTGGTTCGGCCACGACCCGGAGCGTTTCGAGGAGTTCGCGCAGCGCTACGAGCGTGAGCTCGACGGCTCGCAGGCCTGGCAGCAGCTGCAGGACATCGTCGCCGACCACGGCCGGGTCACCCTGCTCTTCGGAGCTGCCGACCACGAGCACAACCAGGCGATCGTCCTGCAGGACCTGCTGACGCGCTGACTCGCGTCAGCTGCTCAGCGCAGCTCCTCCGCCAGCCCCAGCAGGAGCCCCTCGGGTCCGCGGACGTAGCAGAGCCGGTAGGCGTCCTCGTAGCGCACCACCTCGGTGCTCACCATCTCGACTCCCTTGTCCCGCAAGCGATCCAGGGTCTCGTCGAGGTCATCGACGGCAAACATCACCCGCAGGTAGCCGAGGGCGTTGACCGGCGCGGTGCGGTGGTCGGCGACGACCGCCGGCTCGACGAAGCGCGACAGCTCGAGCCGCCCGTGACCGTCGGGGGTGCGCATCATCGCGATCCCGACGCGCTGGTCACCCAGCCCGGTGACGCGACCGGCCCACTCGCCGGCGACCTCCCCTTCGCCCTCGAGCTCGAGACCGAGCTCGCGGAAGAAGTCCACGGTCGCGGCGAGGTCCTCCACGACGATGCCGACGTTGTCCATCCTCAGGCCCATCACCCCAGCGTAGGGCCCGCGGCGGTCAGGGGTCAGTCCTCGGCAGACCGCACCCGCCGGTGCGCCGCCTGCCGCTGCTCGGCGACCCACCGGTGGTCCCGGACGGCGGTCGTGAACTCCGCCACCAGGTCGGCTGCCCCGCGGTCGAGGTGGAGGTTGCGTCGACCGAAGGGGGAGTCCTGCGACCACGGGCGGCTCCCGTCGATCCGCCGCGCCAGGTCGTCGAGGTACTCGGCTCCGCCGGTCTCGTACCCCTCGACCTCCGCGGCGTCGAGCCGGACGAGGCACGAGCCGTCGACCATGCTGCTGCGCACGTAGCGCGACTCGAGGTACAGGTCGCCGTCCGGGTCGCGCGCGAGGAACCACGACCCAGGTCGGTGGTCGAGGTAGCGCATCGCCTCCTCCGCCGCGGCGATGCGGGAGGCATCGCCCCACTGCTCCACGGGCGGGATCGCCTCCATCGGTCGTCGCCTGGCCTCGTCGTACATGACGTGGACGAAGGTGGCCGGCCCCTCCCGGTGGAGGGTGAGCGCGCTGATCCGCCGGCAGGCCGAGCACTCGAGCTGACTCTCCACGCGCTCCATGAGCCCGGAGCGGTGCAGCAGCCGCAGGTCGGCGAGCGGTGCGGGGGAGTAGGTCTCGGTGAGCAGGCCGTCGTCGCGCCTGCGTTGCAGCGCAGCGATGGTCGCGTCGACGACGAGCCCGTCACTGGCAGCTCCCCGCACCGGCAGGCCACCGCAGACCGAGCAGGTGTCGTCGTCCGGCTGGCAGGCGCGTCCCGGCTGGTCGAGGGTGACGGCGAGCTCGACGAGGTTGCCGGGCTCCCTCCAGCGGCCGTCGAAGATGCAGCGCACGAAGCCGCCGTCGCGCTCGAAGTACGCGTACCGCCCGCCGAACCTCGGCCTGGCGTCCACGGCCTTCGACAGGCCGTCCAGCGTCGCTCGTCGGCCGGCTAGGCCGATCCAGTGACGCAGGTCGATCCCCGTGCGGGCGAAGGGAGTCGGCCGCACGTGGAGCAGCACCGCCACGACCGCGCCGTCGTGCAGCACGACCTCCCCGCCCGAGGCGAAGCTCAGCCGCCGCGAGACGTGGGCAGGCTCGTCGACGAGTCGCTCGTCGGTGGTGGCGGGCGTGCCGCCGAGCAGGTCCACGAGCTCCCGCACGGTCGGGTGGTCCTCACCCGCGCCGAGGACGTCAAGGAGCAGCTGGAGGCGGCGCATCAGTTGAGGATCTCGCCCTGCCGCAGCGTCCCGAGGCGCTCGCGCCAGACCTGCCTGGCCTCCGGCGTGAGGTGGGTCCAGTCGTCGACCACCGCCACGACGCGAAGGGGGGGCGTCTCGTTCATGCCCTCAGGCTAGGCCCGCCGGTAGCGTCAGGTCATGGACCGCCTAACAGCTCCCCGTGCCGCCGCGCTCGCCGCGGCGACAGCCCTTCTGGTCGGGTGCTCGGGGGAGGCGCATGACCGCGGCACCTCCAGGTCCGGCACGACGACGTCGGGTGGACCCCCTTCGTCAGCGTCCGGCAGCGCGCCGACCGACGTCGTCACCGACCTCGAGGCGCCCTGGTCCATCGCGATCGACGACGAGACGACGCTCGTCAGCGAGCGCGACTCCGGCCGCGTCCTCGAGCTCACCGACGACGGCACCCGCGAGGTCGGCACCGTCGAGGCCGTCTCCGCGGGCGGCGAAGGGGGCCTGCTCGGCCTCGCCGTGCACGACGACCACCTCTACACCTACTTCACGAGCGCCGACGACAACCGCGTCGTGCGCCACGAGCTCACCGGCGAGCCCGGCGCGCTCGGCCTCGGCGATGCCGAGACGATCCTCGCGGGCATCCCGTCGGCGAGCTTCCACGACGGCGGTCGGATCGCCTTCGGCCCCGACGACATGCTCTACGTGACGACCGGTGACGCCGGCGAGACCGACCGTGCCCAGGACCGCGAGAGCCTCGGCGGCAAGATCCTGCGGCTGACGCCCGAGGGCGAGGTGCCCGAGGACAATCCCTTCGACGACTCGCTCGTCTGGACCCTCGGTCACCGCAACCCGCAGGGCATCGCCTGGGACGACGACGGGACGATGTATGCCAGCGAGTTCGGCCAAGACACGTGGGACGAGCTCAACGTCATCGAGGCCGGCGACAACTACGGCTGGCCGACCGTCGAGGGCACCGCCGACGACGACCGGTTCACCGACCCCGTGCAGCAGTGGTCGACCGACGAGGCGAGCCCGAGCGGCATCGCCGTCGCCGAGGGCAGCATCTGGATCGCCAACCTGCGCGGCGAGCGACTGCGCGAGGTGCCGCTCGACGACCTGACGACGTCCACCGAGCACCTCGTCGGCGAGCACGGGCGGCTGCGCGACGTGGCCGTCGCGACCGACGGCTCGCTGTGGGTGCTCACCAACAACACCGACGGCCGCGGCGACCCCGACGACGGCGACGACCGCATCCTGCGCTTGGGCGTCGTCAGGAAGGCCTGACGCCGCCGTAGCGCTGGTGCGCTGCAGCGAGCAGCTCATAGAGGCGCCGCCGCCCACCGACGTACCCGGCTTCGAGGACGTACCCACCGGGCCCGAGGAGCCCGTAACGGGGCGGGCGCCGACCCGCGGCCACCATGGCGCGGTCCCTGGCCTCGATCGCCGCCGGAGTCAGCACGTAGGTCACCGAGCGGGGGGCGAAGTTGTCGTAGGGGCCGGTCACCCTCTCGAAGCCGACGCGCTCGATGCCGGTCCACGGCACGTGTGAGCGGATGACGCCACCCGACTCCGTGGCCAGCCCCCCGTGGGTGACGACGAGGGCCTCACGGCGGTGGAGCCGCACCGCGATGACCACCGGCAGGAGGGCACAGGCCACGACGGCGATGGTGCTGGCCCAGGTCACCGGATGCGCGAGCACCACGCCCATCCGGACGCGGCGCAGCCGTCGGCGACGGCGAAGACGAGCCAGGCGAGCAGCCCCGCTCCGACGAGCAGACCCAGCACGAGGAGGCCGATCGCGTAGCCGCGCGAGCGCGCGACACGCACCTGCCGCCCGCGTCGAGCACGGCGATCGCCTGGTGCAGGGGGTGGCGGGCCGCTCATCGCCCGGTCCGCTCGACGTCGGCCATGAGCACCGCGGGCCAGCGGTCGACCTCGGCCCGGGGTGCTCGCCACCTGCAGGGTGGCGCGGGGGAGCAGGTCGAGCAGCGCCCCGGCCGTCGACAGCGGGTGCGCCGGATCGTCCGTCCAGGCGAGGATCGTCGTCGGCAGGTCGATCGAGCGCAGTGCCTTGCGGTCGGGCAGGTCGCTGCGGGCGGCTCCGCGGAAGACCCACGGCAGCAGGTCGGTCCGCACGTCGGGCACGGTGTCGGGTGCCCCGGCGGTCGCCGGCGCGCCGGCGCCGCTGCCTGGGCCCGCAGCAACAGCTCGAGACCATGGGCCTCGACAGCCTCGGCGGAGCGCTCGTAGTCGTGCGCCTTGGCCGCGCGGGTCTCCCAGGCCGTCGGCGGCACCATGAGGGTCAGCCCGCTGAAGCGCCCGGGGTCGAGCAGCGCCGCGTGCAGCAAGGTCGCGCAGCCCATCGACGGCCCGACCCCGTGCACGCGCTCGCCCGGGAACCACACGTCGAGCAGGGCGAGCAGGTCCTGGGCGAGCCGGGGCCACCGGTAGTCGTCGCCCACCGGCCGGCCCGTCGACCGACCGTGCCCGCGGGCGTCGTAGCGCAGCAGCCGGGTACCGCTCAGGCCGCGACCGAGGTCGAGGTCGAGGACCCGGTCGCGCTCCAGGCTGGAGGTCAGGCCGTGGAGCTGGACGACGGGGTGGCCCCCTTCGTCGCTGTACTCCAGCCGCAGCCGCGCACCGGGGACGTCGAAGCTGGTCACGGGTACCTCCTCGCCCGGCGCGCGGGCGGCACCGTGCGGCTACGGTAACCGCCATGAGGCTGTCCAACGTCGCCCACCTGCGGCTGCCCTTCGGGAGGCTCCTGGGCTACGACGTCACCGCCCACTGCACAGGACGCGCCCTGCCGCTCTCCTTCGACCAGCGTCGCCACGTCGGTGGCGGCGACCGGCCCGGCTCGTGGATGGCGATCTGCTTCACCCTGCCCGCCCCCGTTGCGCGCCAGCGGCTCTCGGCCGCCTGGCTCGCCGTCATCGCGCGACACGGCACGTTGCGGTCGGGCTTCGCACCCGGTCCCGACGGGGTGCCCGTGCTCGAGGAGCTCGAGGTCACGCCGGGGCAGTGGGTCGAGCACCCCGTCGCCTCGGGGCAGGCGGTCAACGACTGCGTCCGGGACGTGCTCGACGCGACGTGCACCCCCTTCGCCACGCCCTCGCACCGACTCCTCGTCCTCGAGACCGCGCAACGTCCCACGGTGGTCATCGGCGCCGATCACGCCCACGTCGACATGTGGTCGATGCTCGTCGTCATCCGCGACCTCCTCGCGGCGCTCGACCTCACCGACGGCGAGAGCATCCCCGAGCTGACGCTCGTTCCTCCCTTCGCCGACCACACCGCGGCCCTGGCCGACCGTGACCCCGCGCCCGACGACGTCCGCCGGCGGTGGGCCGAGGTGCTCGCCGCCAGCGGTGACGTCATGCCCCGCTTCCCGCTGCCGCTCGGGGAGCCGGTGCCGCACGCCGAGCGCGTCGAGTTGCGCGACGTGCTCGACGTCGACGACGCGGCCGCGCTCGCCGCACAGGCCCGCGGTGACGGTGTCTCGATCCTGACCACCGTCGTCGCCGCGATGACCGCCGTCACCCGCGACCTCGCCGACTCACCGCTGCGCGCCGTCTTCCCCGTCCACTCGCGATACGACGCGAGGTGGCACGACTCGGTCGGGTGGTTCATCGCCAACTCGGTCCTCGAGTCGTCCGACCCTGACCCGCAGGCCTGCGCCGCCGCCGTCAGAGAAGCGGTGCACCTCGGCTCGTGGCCGCTCGACGACGTCATGCGTCCGTGGGGCGGCATGCCGGAGGCACCCGGCATGTTCGCCGTCTCCTGGCTCGACCTGCGGCGGCTGCCGGTACGGGTCGACGCGGCGGGTCTGGACGCCCAGTACGTCGGGGCGACGATCCGCTCCGACGGGGTGATGCTGTGGTTCATCCTCGACGAGGCCGGCCTTCACCTGCGCTGCCGATACCCCGACACCGACGAGGCCCGACGGCACGTCGGCGGCTGGCTCGACGCCCTCGCGCTCGATCTGAGGGCTCGGGCAGCCGAGTCCGTCGGCGGGGTCCTCGAGCTCGGGGAGCGTCGCTACCGCGTCCGCCGAGCGGTGCGCACCGATGTCGCGTCGATCGTCGCCCTGCTCGCCGACGACGAGCTCGGCGCCACCCGCGAGGGCACCGACCTCGCCCACTACGAGCGGGTCTTCGACGCGATCAGCCGTGACCGCGCGCAGTACCTCGCCGTCGTGCGCGACGAGCAGGACCGCGTCGTCGCGACGATGCAGTTGTCGATCGTGCCGGGACTCTCGCGCAACGGCGCGACCAGACTGCAGGTCGAGGGGGTGCGCGTCGCCGGGAGCGAGCGGTCCATGGGACTCGGTGCCGCGATGCTCGAGTGGGCCCACGAGCACGGGCGCGCGCACGGCGCGGTCCTGTCCCAGCTGACGACCGATCGGGTGCGCACCCGGGCGCATGCCTTCTACGACCGACTGGGCTACGAGGCGAGCCACCTCGGTTTCAAGCGTCCGCTGTGAGCGACCCCGCCGTCAGGGCAGGCGACCGGTGCGCATGAGCTGCTCGAGTCGCCCTTCGTAGGGCTCGATGTCGATGCCCTCGTCGGCCAGCCACTGCGGGGAGTAGTACTTGTCGAGATAGCGCTCGCCCGGGTCGCAGATGAGCGAGACGACGCTCCCGGTCTCGCCGGCCCGGACCATCTCCGAGACGATCCGCAGCGCGGCCCACAGACTCGTGCCGGTCGAGGCGCCGGCGCGCGTGCCGATGAGCTGCTCGAGCAGCCGCACCGCGGCGACCGCGGCGGCGTCGGGCACCCGCATCATCCGGTCGATGCTCGCGGCGATGAAGCTCGTCTCGACCCGCTGGCGCCCGATGCCCTCGATGCGCGAGCCGACCGAGGTCGTCACCGACGGGTCGTCGTCGCGCCACCCGGGGAAGAAGGCGGAGTTCTCCGGGTCGGCGACGCAGATGCCCGTGTCGCGGCCCGTGTAGCGCACGTAGCGGGCGAGGGTCGCCGACGTGCCGCCGGTGCCCGCTGTCGCGACGATCCACGTCGGCTCGGGGTGCTCCTCCATCGACATCTGCTGGAAGATCGACTCGGCGATGTTGTTGTTGCCGCGCCAGTCGGTGGCCTGCTCGGCGTAGGTGAACTGGTCCATGTAGTGACCGCCGGTCTCCTGCGCGAGGGACTGGGCGACGGCGTAGACCTCGTGGGCGTTGTCGACGAAGTGGCACCGGCCGCCGTGGAACTCGATGAGGTCGACCTTCTGCCGGCTCGTCGACCGGGCCATGACGGCGAGGAAGGGCACGCCGATGAGCGAGGCGAAGTAGGCCTCCGACACGGCCGTCGAGCCGCTCGACGCCTCGATGACCGGCCGGTCCGGCCGGATCCAGCCGTTGCACAGCGCGTGGAGGAAGAGCGACCTGGCCAGCCGGTGCTTGAGCGAGCCGGTGGGGTGCACCGACTCG
Source organism: Janibacter sp. CFPM2_SD2 (assembly GCF_057364645.1). Lineage (NCBI taxonomy): Bacteria > Bacillati > Actinomycetota > Actinomycetes > Micrococcales > Intrasporangiaceae > Janibacter > Janibacter sp. CFPM2_SD2. Next base: position 7,686 of record NZ_JBNFOF010000002.1, on the reverse strand, counting down.
TCCTTGAGGTAGAGGTGCACGCCCCACTCCGCCGGCAGCGGCACCCGCACGAGGTGCGTGTCGGCCGACCGCGTGGCGTCGCTGCGGACGGTCCGGATCGCGGCGGCCAGCCAGCGCCGGTAGTCGGGGTCGTAGCGGTTGACGTCTTCCTCGACGTCGACGAAGGGGTCAGCGTGGTCGAGCGGCATGCCGCCCATTGTGCGAGATCGCTGGGCCACGTGGCGGGCGGGCGATGGAATGCCGTGCCCGTCCGTGCGAGTTGCACCGAGCATGCGCGCCATCACCTATGACCAGTACGGCACCACCGACGAGCTGCACCTGAGCGACCTGCCGGTCCCCAAGGTGGGCCCGAGCGAGGTCCGCATCCGGGTCACCCGGGCCGGGGTCAACCCCGTCGACTGGAAGGCCATGTCCGGCGGTCTCGACCCGATGCTCTCCGCCGACTTCCCGGTCATCCCCGGCTGGGACGTCGCCGGTGTCATCGACGCCGTCGGCCCGGACAGCCCCGAGTTCAGTCCCGGCGACCGGGTCGCCGCCTACGCCCGCAAGCAGGTCCTGTCGGCCGGCACCTTCGCCGAGTACGTCACGGTCCGCGTCGATGACGTGGCAGCCGTCCCCGACGAGGTCACCGACGACGTCGCTGCGGCCCTCCCGCTCGCCGGGCTCACCGCCCTTCGTGTCCTCGAGACCCTGGCCGTGACGAAGGGGGACACCCTCCTCGTCCACGCCGCCTCCGGTGGCGTCGGCTTCGCCGCCGCCCAGCTCGCGGTCGCCGCCGGGGCCACCGTCGTCGGCACCGCCTCCGCGGCCAACCACGACAAGCTGCGCGACATCGGTGTGACGCCGGTGGAGTACGGCGACGGGCTCGAGGAGCGGCTGCGCGAGGTGGCGCCCGAGGGCTTCGACGCGGTCGCGGACCTCGTCGGCGGCGTCCTCGACGTCAGCCGGGCGGTGCTGCGTGACGGCGGACGCCTCGCCTCGATCACCGACCCCGGCGTCGAGGAGCACGGCGGCCGCTGGGTGTGGGTGCGACCTGACGGCGCACGGCTCGCCGACCTGCTCGACGAGGTCGCCGCCGGCAGGCTGCGGGTCGACGTCGACCGGACCTTCGCCCTCGAGGACGTGCCGCAGGCCTTCGCGGCCAGCCAGTCCGGCGCCGCCCGCGGCAAGCTCGTCATCGAGGTCGCCGACTAGGGTGCGGCCATGCAGCCGCTGACCATCCGCCACAGCCGTCCCATGGGCATCACCTTCGTCGCACTGGGCGTGCTCATCGCGCTCGTGTCCCTGCTGACCTCGGCCTGGGTCACCGTCGCGGCGGGCGTCGTGCTCACCGCCCTCGGCATCCTCCAGCTCGTCAACCCGATGCTGCGGATCGAGCCGCACGAGGTGCGCATGTGCAACCCCCTGGGCATGACCCTGCGCCGGTTCCCCCTCACCGAGCCCCGTGACCTCGTCCTCGACGGCAAGAACCTGCTCCACGTCCCGACCGGCAAGCGGGTCGCGGCGCTCGGCTTCGGGGTGCACCAGCCCGACGTCGAGGCCCTGCGGCAGGTCGTGCCCGTCGTGCCGCATGGCTGACGAGGTCTCCTCCCGAGCCCGCCTGGCCGCGCGCTCCTAGGGTGGGTGCCATGGACGAGACCAAGGTCGTGACCGCCTCCACCACCATCCCCGCCGCGCCCGAGGCGGTCTTCGAGGAGATCGCCGACCCCGCGCGCCAGCTCGCGTGGGACGGCAACGACAACCTCGGCGCGTCCGCACCCGGCCAGCGGGTCCACGCGGTCGGCGACGTCTTCATGACGACGACGACCTCGGGCAACGACCGCTACAACCACGTCGTGGACTTCGAGGAGGGGCGCCGCATCGCCTGGCGTCCGGCGGCGCAGGGGCAGGCCCCCTTCGGTCACCAGTGGGGGTGGGAGCTGACCCCGACCGACGACGGCGCCACCGAGGTCACCCACACCTACGACTGGCGTGAGCTGACCGACGAGTCGCGCTTCGAGCGGGCGCGCAACACGACCGAGGCCAACCTGCGCTCGTCCCTCGACCGGCTCGCCGCGCTCTTCGGCTGACCTGCACCGGCCCGGCCACGTGCGCTCGGTCAGTGCCCGCCGCCGAGCTCGAGCAGCAGCACACCGACCATGATCAGGCCGATCCCGGCAGCCATCCGCCGGGTGAGGACCTCGCCGAAGAGCACGCGCGAGCCGATGGCGGTCAGCGCGACCCCGGCCGCGGCCCAGGTCCCGTAGGCGACGCCGAGGGGCATGCCGCGCGCGAGGCCCGTCGACAGCGCGGCGAAGGCCGTGACGTAGCCGAGGGCCACCGCGGCGTACCACCGACGGTCGGTGTGCACCGCCGTGCGCAGCGACAGCGTCCCGGCGACCTCGGCCGCCACGGCGACGACCAGCCACACCCAGGCGGTCATCACGGCTCCTCGGGCGCTGTCGTCGCGCTCGGGGCGCCCGTCTCCACGAGCAGGACGCCTCCGATGACGAGCACGACGCCGAGCCCCATGAGGGGGGTGAAGGCCTCGCCGAGCAGCAGGGTCGACAGGACGGTGGTCAGGGCGACACCACAGGCCGACCAGATCCCGTAGGCGATGCCCAGCGGCATGCCTCGCCGGAGCACGACGGCGAGCAGGCCGAAGGACAGGGCGTACCCGGTCACGACGACGACGTAGAGCGCCGGCCGGTCGAGCGCCGCCTTGAGGCTCAGGGTGGCCGCGACCTCGCAGGCGATGGCGGCGGCGAGCAGCTGCCAGGTCGTCATGCCCCGACCCTAGGCTGGACGCATGAGCGCCACGCCGCCGCCGGCCGACCACGACACCCGTGACTGGACCTTCGTCGTCGACGACGGGTGCGACGAGTGCGGCTACGTCCCGCACGACCCGGCGACGACGAGTGCCCGGCTCCTCGCCGGCGTGCCCCGCTGGGCCGCGGCCCTGCAGCGTCCGGGGGTGGGCGAACGGCCGGCCCCGGGGGTGTGGTCACCCCTCGAGTACGCCTGCCACGCGCGCGACCTCGTCCGGGTCCTCGGCGAGCGGGTGGGCGCCGTGCTCGCACGGGAGGGCGCCCCCTTCGCGAGCTACGACGGGGAGGCCGAGGCGGTGCGCCAGGAGTTCTGGGCCAGTGACCCGCAGGCCGTGGCGCGCCAGATCGCCGAGGAGACCGAGCGCACCGTCGCCGTCCTCGACCGCGTGCGCGATGAGGCGTGGGCGCGCGCCGGCACCCGGGGTGACGGCGCGCCCTTCACGATCGCCGGCCTGAGCCGCTACCTGCTCCACGACGTGGAGCACCACCTGCACGACGTCGGGGCCTGACGGCGGTGCCAGCGGCTCAGCTCGCCTGGTCCGCCTGGCACTGCGCGATCGCCATGCCGAGCCCCTCGTCGAGGATGGGGAAGTCGGCCTCGCCCAGGAAGGTGATCGCCGTGGGCGTTCTGCCCTGCGGGTTGTTGTGGAGCGCGCCACCACCCACGGTCGCCTTCGAGTGGATGAGCGGCACCGAGGTCGCGCCGGTCTCGGCCATCCAGTGGTCGATCGCGACGGAGGCGTAGCCGGCGCACTCCGGCATGCCGATGTCCTCGGCGATGATCATGCTGCCGAGCGTGGTCAGCGACATCCACGGGGTGCCGCCCTGCGAGAGCTGGGCGTAGGCACGCTCGTTCCAGTCGACCTTGTAGCAGTGGTGGGCCGAGGCCATGCTGGCCGTCGCCAGGCCGAGGGCCGCTGCGGCTGCCGTCGTGGTCGCCGCCCGACGCAGGATGTGGTGTGACATGTCTGCTCCTCTCCCGGGCCGCCGCTCCGCTGCGGCGGCCTCGGACCCAGCAGACTCCTGCTGCGCCGGGCGCCGCTATTGGCAGTTCTACCCACAGGGGGAGGGCCCGGCCGAGTCGTGGTGGCGGCCAGCCGTGGCCCCGGACCAGCCGGTCGTGGCTCGCCCTCAGCCCGTCGCGAGCAGACCGATCCGCTGCGCCTTGACGACGGCGCTCAGCCGATCGGTGACGCCGAGCTTGGCGTAGATGTGGGCGAGATGGCGGTGGACCGTGCGCTCGGAGCAGCCGGCGTGACGGGCGATGGTCGCGGCCTTGTGGCCGGCGGCCAGCAGGCAGAGGACCTCGTGCTCCCGCTGGGTCAGCTGGGCGACGTGCAGGGTGGGCGGCGCCAGGTGCTCCGGCTCGAGCAGACGCACGAGCCCGGCGACGACGGGCTGCACCGCGGTGAGCAGCGCGAGGTCGCGCTCGCCGTAGTCCTCCCCGCGGCGCCCCACGAGGAAGGCGACGAACTCGGTGCCGGACCGCACGGGCAGGGCGGCGACCTGGTCGATGCCCCAGATCTCGAGGCTGCCGCGGCACTTGCCGGAGGCCTGCCACGCGGCCTGGCCGCCGTAGGCGAGGCCGGCGGTCGTCGGCTCGAGGTCTCCGGCACGGATCGGGTCGAGCAGCGGGTCGGGGCCACCCGTGATGCGCAGCTCGTCGCTCATCCGGGCGCGGGCCGCCGGTGTCGCGGCGCTGCCCACGGCGCGGACCTCGAAGCCGTCGGGGGCCCCGTGGACCATGAGCCCGGTCGGTGAGGAGAGCAGGTCGACGAGCAGGTCGCTCATCCGCGCCAGCCGGGCGTCGACGTGCTCGGAGGCGCCAGCGACCCCCGTGACGAGCCTGACGACCGTCGCGTACTCGTCGATGCCCTTCCCCGACATGGGGGACATCTTCCTCGCGCGTCGGGGGATGGTAAAGGTGTGGTCAGCAGATGGTCACGGGTGCTGCCACCGCCGCTGCTCGTGGAAGTGGTGCACCGGCCCGGCGCCGACCCGATCCCGAGTGACTCCCCCGTGCCGCAGGGCCTCGGTGAGCCAGTCGCGCGCCTCCCGCACGGCCGGCAGCCACCCCTCGTGCCGGGGGCGAAGGGCGGCGATGGCCGAGCTGAGCGTGCAGCCGGTGCCGTGGGTCGCGGTCGTCGGGACCCGCGGACCGCGCAGCGCGAACGGTCCGTCGTCGTCGAGCCAGAGGTCGACCGCCTCCGGGCCGTCGAGGTGGCCACCCTTGAGCAGCACCGGCGGCACCGAGCGCGCGCAGCCGCCCGGCCTGCTCCGGCAGGTCCTCCTCGCTGCCGGCCGGGGACGCGTCGAGGAGGACGGCGGCCTCGGGCACGTTGGGGGTGATGACGTCGGCGCGGGGGAGCATCGCGCGCACGGCGTCGACGGCCTCGGGGGCGAGCAGGCGCGACCCCGAGGTCGAGACCATGACGGGATCGAGGACGACCGGCGTGGTCGCGAGGGGTCCGCTCGTCAGCAGCTCGTGCACGGTCTCGACGAGTTCCGCGGAGGCGAGCATCCCGACCTTGACGACGTCGATGCGCACGTCCTCGACGAGCGTCTCGACCTGGGCGCGCACGACGTCGACGGGCACCTCGTGCACGAGCGTCACGCCCCGCGTCGACTGCGCCGTCAGGGCCGTGATGACGCAGGTGCCGTAGGCGCCCAGGGCACTGAAGGTCTTCAGGTCGGCCTGGACCCCGGCACCGCCCGACGGGTCGGAGCCGGCGACGGACAGGGCGACCGGCGGTCGCGGGAGGGCGGTCATGGTCGCACCGTAACGGTGCCCGGCGGGGCACCGACGGCGTGTGGTTGGATCGGGGTACCCCGCGGGAGCCCGGGCACGGGCTGAGATCGGACTGCTGCCGTCCGGACCGTCTGAACCTGTCCGGATCATGCCGGCGAAGGAAGAGGAGGCGCCCGCGTGCGCACACCCGTCGAGTCAGAGCTCCACCCCCAGCACCGTCGCGAAGAGGTCGTCGACCCCCACGACCCGTCGATCAGGGTCGCGGTCACCGCGATCTCCCTGGCCGACAGCCCCGACGGCACCCCCAACGAGGACGTCCACGTCTACCGCACCAGCGGGCCCGGTGCCGACCCGGAGGTCGGCCTGCCCGACCACCGGGGTGCGTGGATCACCGGTCGCGGTGACGTCGAGCCCTACGAAGGGAGACCCCGTCACCTCGCCGACGACGGCCGTGCGGCGCAGCGGCGCGGTGCTGCTGCGGCGGCGTGGCAGGGCCCGGCGCGTCGCCCCCTTCGTGCCGTGGCCGGCAGCACGGTGACCCAGCTGCACTACGCCAGGCGCGGCGAGATCACCGCGGAGATGCGCAGCGCCGCACTGCGAGAAGGCTGCTCGCCCGAGCTCGTCCGCGACGAGGTCGCCGCCGGCCGGGCGATCATCCCGGCCAACGTCAACCACCCGGAGTCGGAGCCGATGGTCATCGGCCGGGCGTTCCTCACGAAGATCAACGCCAACATCGGCAGCTCGGCCGTCACCTCGTCGATCGCCGAGGAGGTCGACAAGCTCACCTGGGCCACCCGCTGGGGTGCCGACACGGTCATGGACCTGTCGACCGGCGACGACATCCACACGACGCGCGAGTGGATCATCCGCAACAGCCCCGTACCGATCGGCACCGTGCCGATCTACCAGGCCCTCGAAAAGGTGGACGGGAAGGCGGAGGAGCTCACCTGGGAGATCTTCCGCGACACCGTCATCGAGCAGTGCGAGCAGGGCGTCGACTACATGACGATCCACGCCGGGGTGCGGCTCGCCTTCGTGCCCCTGACGGCCGAGCGGGTCACCGGCATCGTCTCCCGGGGTGGGTCGATCATGGCCGGCTGGTGCCTGGCCCACCACGAGGAGTCCTTCCTCTGGACGCACTTCGACGAGCTGTGCGAGATCTTCGCCCGCTACGACGTCGCCTTCTCGCTCGGCGACGGGCTGCGGCCGGGGTCGGTCGCCGACGCCAACGACGAGGCGCAGCTCGCCGAGCTGCGCACCCTGGGCGAGCTGACCCTGCGGGCCTGGGAGCACGACGTGCAGGTCATGGTCGAGGGCCCGGGCCACGTGCCGCTCCACCTCGTCAAGGACAACGTCGACCTCGAGCAGGAGTGGTGCCACGGGGCGCCCTTCTACACGCTCGGCCCGCTCGTCACCGACATCGCGCCCGGCTACGACCACATCACCTCGGCGATCGGCGCGACCGAGATCGCCCGCCACGGCACGGCGATGCTCTGCTACGTCACGCCCAAGGAGCACCTCGGCCTGCCCGACCGCGACGACGTGCGCACCGGGGTGGTCACCTACAAGATCGCCGCGCACGCCGCCGACCTGGCCAAGGGGCATCCGCGGGCACGCGAGCGCGACGACGCGCTCAGCCGGGCGCGCTTCGAGTTCCGCTGGCACGACCAGTTCGCGCTCGCCCTCGACCCGCCGCGCGCGATGGCCTTCCACGACGAGACCCTGCCGGCGGAGCCGGCGAAGACCGCGCACTTCTGCTCGATGTGCGGACCGAAGTTCTGCTCCATGCGGATCAGCCAGGACATCCGCGACGCCTACGGGTCCGGTGCGGCGCAGCAGGCCATCGCCGAGGCCGGCATGGCGGCGAAGTCGCGTCAGTTCGTCGAGCTCGGCTCGAGCGTCTACGTGCGCGACGAGGCGACCCGGTGAGCCTCGTGCCCGGGCTGCCGCCGACCGGCCGCGCGGCGTGCGCGCCGGCATCGTCGGCAACTACGTCGACCAGATCAACATCTTCCTGCCCGTCGTCGCGCTCGCCCCGGCGCTGGCGACCCTCGCCGGCCCGCACGCGGGCGTCACCGCGGGCGCCCGTCGTCATCGTTCGCGACGCTCCTCGGGCGGCCGATCGGCGCG
>NZ_JBNFOF010000001.1:0-42883 GCF_057364645.1 Janibacter sp. CFPM2_SD2 | reverse complement strand
CTGCGCAGCTGCTCGTCGACGACGACGAGGTCGTCGGCGATGGCCTCGGGGTCGGCGACGTCCACCCCGGGGCGAAGGGAGGTGCGCTGCGACTCCTGCGCAGCCAGCCCCCTTCGCGCGGCGTCGAGGACGGCCTCGGCGAGGTGTCCGCGGTGCCACACGTGGATGCCGACGGTCAGGTGCGTGCTCACGCCGCCGAGGGCGGTCGCCGAGTGCAGCCAGCCACGGGGCGCGTAGAGCACGTCGCCGGGCCGAAGCGTGACCTCGAGGTGCGGCTCGCCGGTGGCCGCCTGCTCGACGGCCGGGCGCCGGTCCTGCCACGGCTGGTCACGCAGCGGGTGCGGCTGGACGGGGGCGTGCAGGCGCCAGCGCTTCTCCCCCGCGGTCTGCAGGACGAAGACGTCGTGCACGTCGTAGTGGGCGGCGAAGCCGCGGCTGCTCGGCGGGGTGACATAGGCATTGACCTGCACGGGGTGGCCGAGGTCGGCGGCGAGGTCCTGGGCGAGCTCGAGCACCGGCGGGTGGGTGCGGTGCAGGCCCTGCAGGACGAGGGTGTGCCCCTCGGCGAAGAGGCGCAGCAGCGCGGTGTCGTCGAGCTGGTCGGTCACGCCCGCGCCGACGCCACCGCCGCGGGTGAAGTCGGCGTCAGCGAGCGTGTGCCCGTCACGGGCCACGCGCAGGAAGGGAGTGCGCAGGCCACGACGCGAGAGCAGGTCGTCGACGTCACGGGTCGTCAGCAGGTCGTCGAAGGGGGTCGGCAGCGCCGCCGCGGGCACGTGCCGGGGCTCTCGACCCCAGGAGTGCTCGAGCTCCTCGGGGCCGAGGTCGTGACGCGGGCGAGGCCGTGCACCGCGCGGGTGCACCGGCCTCGTGGGCGTCGGTCACTCAGGCTCCGCCGTCGGCGCCACCGTCACCGGCAGCGCCGTCGCCAGCGGCTCCGTCGGCGCCACCGTCACCAGCGGCACCTCCGCGCCACCGTCACCAGCGGCGCCGTCCGCACCGCCGTCACCGGCGGTCGGGGCCTCGACGGGCACGCCGCCGATGGCCTCCTCGGGCAGGTCAGGGGTCTCGTTCGGAGGCTGCGTCATGGTGCTACTCCTTCACAGTCGAGAGGAGGGACGGCATCGTCCCCGGGCTCCCTGTCTATCGGAGAGCGCCCCGCAAGGGAAGGGGGCGAGTCGGTTGAACATGAAACAGGTTGAGGCACAACGGGTTAGTGTCGATTCATGACTGCACCCACCGCTGCCCGCGACCTCGACGTCGTGCTTGTCGGAGCCACCGGCTTCGTCGGTCGACTCACCGCGGCGCACCTGCGCGACCACGCCCCCGACGGCCTGCGCGTCGCCCTCGCCGGACGCTCGCGGGACAAGCTCGACGCCCTCGCCGCCGAGCTCGGTGACGCCGCCGCCGACGTGGCCGCGGGTCGTCGTCGACGTCTCCGACCCCGCCGCCTGCGCGGACCTCGCCGCCCGCACGCGCGTCCTCGTGACCACGGTCGGCCCCTATGCCGCCTACGGGCGCGAGCTCGTCAAGGCCTGCGCCGTCGCCGGCACGCACTACGCCGACCTCACCGGCGAGGTGCTCTTCGTCCGTGACTCCGCCGAGGCCTTCCACGAGGTGGCCCAGCGCTCCGGCGCCCGGGTCGTCCACTCGTGCGGCTTCGACTCGATCCCCTCGGACATCGGCGTCTGGGAGACGGCCCGGGTCGCCCGCGAGGAGGGCGCCGGCGAGCTGACCGACACGGTGCTCTTCGTGCGCCGCCTGCGCGGCGGCCTCTCCGGCGGCACGATCGACTCGATGCGCCGGCAGACGATCGCCGCGCGCGAGTCCGTCGAGGACCGGCGCGTCATCAACGACCCCTACGGCCTGAGCCCCGACCGCGCCGCCGAGCCGACGAGCGCCGACCGGGCCGAGATCGCCCCGACGACCACCGAGCACTCGCGGGTGCGCTCGGCGCTCGGCAAGGTCGGCTCCCGGCTGCCGGTGCGCCGCACCGCCGACGGTCACTGGACCGGCCCCTTCATCATGGCGTCGTACAACACGCGCATCGTGCGCCGGAGCAATGCCCTGCTCGGCTGGGCCTACGGCCGTGCCTTCCGCTACCACGAGGTGACCGACTTCGGCAGCCGCGCGAAGTCCCCCTTCGCCGCCACCGGCATGACCGCCGGCCTGCTCGGTCTCGTCGCCGGCCTGTCCTTCGCGCCGACCCGTCGGGTCGTCGACCGCTTCCTGCCCGAGCCGGGCGAGGGTCCGGACGAGCAGACGCGGGTCAACGGGCGCTTCACGATGGAGGTCGTCGCCTCCACGACCGGTGGCGCGCAGTACGCGACGACGGTCGCGGCCAAGGCCGACCCCGGCTACAACGGCACTGCGATCATGCTCGGCGAGGCCGCGCTGTGCCTCGCCCAGGACGACCTGACGAGCGAAGGGGGCGTGCTCACCCCCGCGGTCGCGATGGCCGCCCCGCTCATCGAGCGCCTGCGGGCGCAGGACTTCGCCATCGAGACCCGGCGCATCGACGCCTGACGCTCCCCGGACTCCGCATTGCCCAAGGGCAATGCAGCAGGGCGGCGACCTGAGGCCGCATTGCCGTTGGGCAATGCGGCCTCAGGTCGTGCGAAGGGGGAAGCTCAGGACTCGTCGAGGCGGGCCTGCGGCACCGGGGCGTCGGTGCCCTCGGCGCGCACGTCGCGGTGCCAGGACTCGGTGCGATAGCGGGTGACCCAGCCCATCGACGCATAGATCCCGTCGGCGCCGGTCGGGCTGTCGGCGTCGACCTCGAGCGAGACGCGGTTGCGGCCGCGGCGAGCGGTGTCGGCGATGACGGCGTGGAGCAGCGACTTGGCCACCCCGCGACCGCGGGCCAGGCGGTGGACGCCGATGTAGTCGATGTAGGTGCCCTCGTGGCCGTCGGCGTCCTCGGGCAGCACCGCTGCGGCCACCGCGCCGCCGGGCACCCACTGGCCCTCGATCTCGATGTCGGCGATCCACCAGTGGTCCCACCGGTGGCCGGGCGCCTCGCGCAGCCGCGAGAGGAACTCCGGGAAGGACTCGCGATAGGAGTTGAAGTGGTCGGCGAAGGACTCCTCGATCATCCGGTAGACCGCCTGCAGGTCCGCCGCGACCGGGGTGCCGTCCTCGCGGCGCGCGACCTGGCGCACGACGACGCCCTCGCGGGTCTCGGCGAGCTCGGCGTCGCCGGGACCGATGGGCCGGCTCATCTGCAGCCACCGACGCGCTCGGGTGAAGCCGGCCGGCTCGAGCATGCTGCGCAGGCGGTCGTCGTCCTCGTGCACCGACACGTCGAGCCGGGTGCCTCCGAGCCCGCGCCCGCGGGAGATGCGCAGCGCGACCGCCTCGGCCCAGGCGAGCAGCGAGGCCGCGAGCGCCTGACCGTCCTCGCGACCGAGCGCCGGGTCAGCGGTCAGGTCGACGTGGACCGGCCGGCGCCCGGTCGTGCACCCGGGCCCACACCCGGATCGCACCCTGCGGATCAGCGACGACGACCTGACGACGGGTCCACGAGCCCTCACCGACGGCCTCGCCGGCGACGAGCTCGGCCTCGACGGCACCGGAGCCGTCGACCGCCCGCTTGGCCGACGAGACGAGCGCGATGAGCTCGTCGACGTCGGTCTCGTCGGGCACCCGGGTCGTCCAGCCCTCGGGCAGGTCCTCCGGGACGATCGGGAGGAAGCCGGTCTGGTTGCGGGGGCCGCCGCTCACGGGACCATCCGTCGCTGACGGGGCAGGAAGTCGGGGGACTCCTTGCGGGCATTGGCCGCTCGTGCCCGAGCGGCGTTGGGCCCGAAGAGCAGGGGCAGCTGCTCCCTTCGCTCACGGGCGAAGGTGTAGCGCGGGCTGCGGTTCCACGTGCCGTCGAAGAGCCGCTTGGTCGCGGCGAGCGCGTCCGGCGAACGGGTCGCCAGCTGCTGCGCGAGCTCGGTGCCGCGGCCACGGGGTCGGCGGCGACCTCGGTCGCGAGCCCGAGCTCGTGCGCCCGGGTCCCCGAGATCTTGTCGGCGGTCATCGTCAGCTTCTTCGCCACGTCGATGCCGACGAGCTCCGAGAGGGCCTGCACGCCGGACATGTCGGGGATGATCCCCCAGCGGCCCTCGAGCACCGACCACGTCGCCTCGGGATGGGTGATGCGGAAGTCGGCAGCAAGCGCGATCTGCAGCCCGCCACCGAGGCAGTGCCCGCTCACGGCCGCGATGACCGGCACGGGCAGGCGGCGCAGCGCCCACGGCGCCTCCTGGAAGGTGTTGGTCCCCCGCCACGGCCGCGGGACGAAGCGCGACGCGATCGCCGACGGCTTCTTCATCGCCGAGCCGAAGTCGAGCCCGGCGCAGAAGGAGTCCCCCTCCCCCGAGACGACGACGGCCCGCAGCCGTCGGTCGGAGCGCAGCCCGTGGGCCGCCGCGGCGAGGTCGTCGAGCATGTCGAGCGTCAGCGCGTTGAGCTTGTCGGGCCGGGACAGGCGCACGTGTCCGATGCCGTCCTGGATGGTCGTCGTGATGTGCCGGGGCATGGCCCCAAGACTAGGTGGGTCCGGGGACGACGGAAGGGCCCCGTCCGAGGACGGGACCCTTCCGGTCGTGGCGGGGACGCGGGTGCGCCGCCGCGTGGGCGGGGTGCTCCCGGGTCAGACCGCCTTGAGGAGCTGGTCGAGGATGCCCGAGACCTCCGAGGCGGACTTCGACGTCGCCGAGGTCACCAGGTAGGTCGTGCCACCCGCCTCGCCGGCGCACTGCGTCGTCGAGGAGAGCTTGCCGCAGTGGTTGTCGCCGACCTTTTCGTCGCCGTCCCAGATGGCCTCGAAGTCGGCCGGCTTGACGCCCTCGCCGATGACGACGGAGATCGTGTCCGAGCCCTTGGTGTAGACGGCCGTCTGCTGGCCGCTGTTGTCGCTCGTCGTGCCACGCTTCCAGCCGTCGAACTCCTCGGGGAACTCAGCGGTGCCGCCACCGGCGGTGGAGGAGGACGAGGTCTCGGAGGTCGGCTCGCTCGTCGACGAGGTGGTCGGCTCGCTCGTCGTCTCGGAGGTCGGCTCCGTGGTCGAGGACTCGGTGCTGCTCTCGGTGGTCGACTCGCTCGTCGTGGTCGACGAGCTCGACTCGTCGTCGTCACGGTTGGCGATGACGACGCCGCCGATGCAGCACAGGACCACGACGAGGGCGATGACGCCGGCGATGGCGGCGATCAGGCCCTTGCTGCGGCTCTTCTTCGGCGGTTCACCCGGGCCACCGGACATGCCGTAGGGCTGGCCGGGGCCACCGGGACCAGCAGGACCACCGGGGCCGCCGCCGTAGCCCTGGCCGGGCTGGCCCTGACCGAACTGCCCGGAGGGCGGCTGGGTCTGGCCGAAGGAACCGCCCGGGGGCGGAGGGACGTTCGGGCCGCTCGGACCCCCTGCTGGTGTGGACATGAGCCAATCGTGGCACAGCCGGTGCGCACGACGCGGCGAAGGGCGGAACTCCCCCTGTCGAGTTCCGCCCTTCGCGTCGGTCCGGAACCCCCCTGCAGGCTCCGGACCGGTGTCGGGGGTGGCGTCCCCTGTGCCCTTCCGACACCGACAAACCTATGGATGTGCTGGGAACCGGTCGATGGGGAGAAGTACCCATCCGACCCGGGGGCTGGCCCCCGGGCGCCTCATCGGGCGAAGGGAGGCTGCCTCGAGTCAAAGACACAGCGCGTGAGCGAACACTCGCTGTGTCTGTGTCCGAGGGGGGGCGTCGGTGGGCGGAGGGCCAAGGGAGCCGCAGGACGAAGGGGGATGGCTGCGCACATCAAGCCGAAGTCAGGCACGACAACGCCGGCGAAGAGGAGAACGAAGGACTTCGGCGGGCGCAGCCGCCCCCCGTCGTCCGGAGGCCAGCAGTCGTCCCCCGTCGCCCGGAGGGACGCACCTCAGCCGGAGGGACGCACCTCAGCGCGCCTCGAGCAGCTCCTTGAGCCGGCGCAGGGTGACGGCCATGCCCGCCTCCATCTCGCGGTCGAAGTCGGAGACGCCACCGAGCACCTTGTCCTGCAGGGTGCGCGAGATCTGCGTCGTGCCCTGCGGGGCCTCGCGGCGGTGGGTCACGGTCGTGCCACCCGCGGCCGAGGGCGCGAGCTCGAAGGACCAGATCGTCGCGTTGTCCTTGACCCGGAAGGCGTAGTCGCGCGACGGCTCGAAGCGCACGACCTTGGCTCGGGTCGGCCACAGCAGCGGACCGCGACGGTTGATGTTGATCGTGCGCGTGCCGAGCCCGACGGGGGCCGTACCCACGACGTGGGTGCGCACCACCTGATCGGACAGTCCGCCGAGGGCTCGCGGATCGGTGATGACCGCCCAGACCTGCTCGGGCGTGGCATCGATGTCGGTCGTGGACTCAAGGAGCGGGGCGTTCTGCGTCGTCGTCATGCGACCCGACCCTATGAGCCGCTGACGGGCTCCGCTGTGGCCGAGGTCTCCCCCTTCGTCACCGGACCCTGCTCCAGGGCGGCGCCCTCGACGTCGAGGTCCGGCAGGATCCGGTCGAGCCAGCGGGGCATCCACCAGGCGCCCTCACCGAGCAGGTGCATTACCGCAGGAGTGAGGGTCATCCGCACGAGGAGCGCGTCGACGAGGACTCCGACGGCGAGCGCAAAGCCGATCGGCCGGATCATCGTCAGGTGGGCGAAGATGAAGCCCGCGAAGACCGCCGCCATGATCAGGGCCGCGGCGAGCACGACCTTGGCGCCGTGGGTGAAGCCGTGCCGCACCGCAGCGCGGGCGTCGGCGCCGTGAGCGTGCGCCTCCTTCATCCCGGACACGAGGAACATCTGGTAGTCCATCGCCAGGCCGAAGAGGACGCCGATGAGCATGATCGGCATGAAGCTGAGCATCGGCCCGGGGGTGTCGACACCGAGGATCGAGCCGAGCCAGCCCCACTGGTAGACCGCGACGGCGGCACCGAAGGACGCGGCGACGGACAGCAGGAAGCCGGCGGTCGCGACGAGCGGCACGAGGATGCTGCGGAAGACGATGGTGAGCAGGACGAGCGAGAGCCCGATGACGATCGCCAGGTAGGGAGGAAGCGCGGCGGCGAGCTGCTCGGAGATCTCGATGTTGGCGACGGTCTGGCCGGTGAGGCCGATCTCGGAGTGCGTCGCCGTGCCGATCGGTCCGGCGCTCGCCTTGAGGAGGCGGACGGTGTCGCTCGTCTCCTTGTCCGCCGGGCCGCCTACGGTGACGACCTGGAAGGCGAGCGTGGTCCGGTCGTCACTGACCCCGAAGGGGATGACCGCCTTGACGCCGTCGACGCTGCGCAGCTCCTTGACGAGGTGGCTCTGCTCGACGAGGACCGCGTCCGTGTCCTTCGCCGGCTCGTCGAGGGTTGCGACGGCGATGATCGGACCGTTGGCCCCGGCGCCGAAGTTGTCCTCGACCTCGACGTAGGTCTGGTGGGCGGTGGACTCAAGCGGCTCACTCGACCCGTCCGGCAGCCCGAGGCGAAGGGAGAGCGCCGGCACCGCGATGATCCCGCACAGGGCGATGACAGCGAGCACGACGAGCGCGGGTCGCTTCGTCACGCCGTCGACGTAGCGCGACCCGAAGACCTGGTCGGTGTCGGGCCGGGCGGCACGCTTGGCCCACGCGCGCTTCGAGATGACCCGGCGGCCGACGACGTGGAGCAGGGCCGGGGTGAGCGTCAGGGCGACGCACACGGCGACGACGACGGTCGCGGCGGCGACGAGTCCCATCTGGCCGAGGAGCGGCACGGGGGTGATGACGAGTGCGGTGAGCGCGATGGCGACGGTCGTGCCGGCGACGACGACGGCGCTGCCCGCGGTGCCGACGGCGTGCGCGATGGAGTCGGTCATCTCGCGCCCGTCGAGCAGCTGGATGCGGTGCCGGTTGACGATGAAGAGCGCGTAGTCGATGCCGACGGCGAGGCCGAGCATGAGCGCGAGCGCCGGGGTCATCGCGTGCATGTCGAAGAAGTGCGTCGCGGTCATGGCCCCGGCGAGGCCGACGCCGACGCCGAGGAGGGCACCGGAGATCGGCAGTCCGGCAGCGATGAGCGAGCCGAGGGCGAGGGTGAGCACGATGGCAGCGATGACCAGGCCGACGACCTCACCGGGACCGACGAGGGTGTTCTCCTGGGTGATCTCGACGCTGTACTCCGTCTGGATCCCGACGTCGTCGAGCTGCTTCCCGATCTCGACGATCGCCTCCTTGACCTCGGGGTCGACGGAGTTGGTGTTGGTGTCGAACTGGATCTGGGTCAGCGCGTAGCCGTCATCGGTGACAAATCGTGTGTCCGCGGCCCCGTGGGCGACGATCGTGCCGGCGTCGTACTGGGTCCGGCCGGCCTTGAGCTTGCGCTCCCCCTTGGCGTAGTCCTTCTTGGCCTTGGCCATCTTCTTCTCGCCGTCCTTGACCTGCTGGCGGATCTCGGCGAGGTGCGGGCTGTCGGGGTCGTTCTTCTCGAAGTAGTCGATCCACGCGTTGCCGTAGTCGAGCTGGCCCTGGGCCTTGGAGATCTTGACCCAGGCCTTGTCGAGGTCCTTCTGACCCTTGTCGAGGTCCTTCTTCGCCTCCGTCAGGTCGGTGCGCGAGTCGTCGAGGGTCCGCTGGTTGTCGAAGGGGTTGATGACCCGCTTGACGCTCGGCTGGTCCTCCCACTCGCCGTAGACCTTGTCGATCGCCGTGCGCTGCTCGGAGGTGAATGCGCCGTCCTCGGTGTGGAGCACCACCGTGCCGAAGCCGCCTGCTGCGTCGGGGATCTCGGTCTGCAGGTTGTCCAGCACCTCCTCGAACTCGCTCCCGGGCACCGACACCTCGTTGGTCAGGGGGCGACCGAAGGCGGCGGCGCCGGACCCGGCCAGCACGAGGACGACGAGCCACGCCGCGAGCACGCTCTTGGCGTGGGTGGCGCACCAGCGGCCGAGGCGGTAGAGGCGAAGTGCCATGCGAGTGATCTCCTGGTCGAGTCTTCTACTTCCGTAGAACAGTCATCTACAAATGTAGAGGTAATGTCGTTGAGAGGTCAAACGGTGGGAGAGAATGGATCGGTGAATCTCCTTTCGCCCCCCACGGTTGCACGATCGTCCACCGATGGTCGGGTGGGGACAGCCCTCGCCGCCCTGGTGCTCGGGGGCGTCGGCATCGGCGTCACCGAGTTCGTGACGATGGGGCTGCTGCCGGAGATCGCCGAGGGCATCGGGACCTCGATCCCCCGGGCCGGCCACACGATCTCCGCCTACGCGCTCGGCGTCGTCGTCGGCGCACCGACGATCGCGATCTTCGGCAACCGGCTGCCGCGCCGCGAGCTGCTCGTCGCCCTCATGCTGCTCTTCGCCGCGGGCAACGCGCTGAGCGCGCTGGCGACCGGCTACGAGCTGCTCATGCTCGCCCGCTTCGTCTCCGGCGTCCCCCACGGCGCCTTCTTCGGCATCGCCTCGATCGTCGCCTTCGACATGGTGGCGCCCGGCCGCGGCGGCTGGGCGGTCAGCCGGATCATGCTCGGCATCCCGATCGCCAATGTCGCGGGCGTGCCGCTGGCGACCTGGCTCGGGCAGCAGACCGGCTGGCGCTCGGCCTACTGGCTCGTCGCCGCGATCGGCCTGCTCACCGCCGCCCTCGTCGCGACCGTCGTGCCGCACCAACCCGCCGACACCGAGGCCCGGGTGAGCAGCGAGCTCGCGGCCTTCAAGGACTCGCAGGTGTGGCTGACCCTGCTCGTCGGGTCGATCGGCTTCGGCGGCGTCTTCGCGATGTACTCCTACATCTCGCCGATCCTGCGCAACCAGACCAGCCTGCCCGCCGACGCCGTGCCGGTCTACCTCTTCCTCTACGGCATCGGTGGCCTGCTCGGCACGATGATCGCCGGGCGCCTTGTCGACCGGTCGGTGCTCAAGACCCTCGTCGGGTCGACGATCGCCACGGGGGCGACCCTCGCGCTCTTCGCCTGGGCGGCCGACTGGGCGATCCCCGCCGGCATCGTCCTGCTGCTCATCTGCATCTCCGTCTCCGCCTTCGTCCTGGCGCTGCAGCTGCGGCTCATGGAGGTCGCCGGTCGGGCCCGCACCCTCGGCGCCGCCGGCAACCACGCCGCACTCAACATCGCCAATGCCCTCGGCGCCTGGCTCGGCGGGGTCGTGCTGTCCGCCGGCTGGGGCTGGCGCGCCCCCTCGCTCGTCGGCGCCGGCCTGTCCCTCGCCGGCCTCGTGACGCTGCTGATCTCCCTTCGCATCCACCGCGGTCGCACGACGCTGGACTGACCGTCACCCTTCGCCCTTGGCCCCTTCGAGACGCTTGCTGCGCAAGCTCCTCAGGGACCGGAGGGCATATCGTCGGCCCCATGGCGCACCCCGACATCCGCCCGGCCTCGCCGGAGGACCTGCCCGACCTGATCCGTCTGGTCAAGGACCTGGCGACGTACGAGAAGGAGCCGGACGCGGCCGTCGCCACCGAGGACGACTTCCGCGCCGCGCTCTTCCCCACGGGCAAGGGCGCGACGCCGATGGCCTGGTGCCACGTCGCCGAGGCGGGCGAAGGGAGGGACCGCCAGGTCGTCGGGATGGCGCTGTGGTTCCTCACCTTCTCCACCTGGACCGGCCGGCACGGCATCCACCTCGAGGACCTCTACGTCGAGCCGCGGCACCGCGGGTCGGGCTTGGGCAAGGCGCTGCTCGAGACCCTCGCGCAGGAGTGCCGCGAGCGCGGGTACAAGCGGCTGGAGTGGTCCGTGCTGCGGTGGAATGCACCGTCGATCGCCTTCTACGACTCGCTCGACGCGACCCCGCAGGACGAGTGGCTGACCTACCGGCTCGACGGTGACGCTCTCGAGGCGCTCGGCCGCGACGACGACTGAGCGGACTCCCCCTTCGCCCCCGCCCGTCCGGCCACGTGGAACCGGACGTGGAGATCCGGGTCACGCCTGCCATAGTGGGCGGGTTCCACGCACGCATTTGGGAGGCACCCGGTGATTCAGTACGTCCACATGTTCAGCGAGGGCGATCGCGACCAGAAGGATCTGCTCGGCGGCAAGGGGGCCAACCTCGCCGAGATGGTCAAGCTGGGCCTGCCGGTCCCGCCGGGCTTCACGATCACCACCGAGGCCTGCCGCGCCTACCTCTCCGAGGGACGCGTGCCGCCGGAGGTGCGCGTCGAGGTGACCCAGCGCCTGCGTGACGTCGAGGACCTCATCGGCCGCACCCTCGGCGACTCCGAGGAGCCGCTGCTGCTCTCCGTGCGCTCCGGGGCGAAGTTCTCCATGCCCGGTATGATGGAGACGGTGCTCAACGTCGGCCTCAACGACGACACCGTGCACTCGCTGGCCTCCTTCGCCGGCGACGAGCGCTTCGCGTGGGACTCCTACCGGCGCCTCATCCAGATGTTCGGCAAGACGGTGCTCGACATCGACTCCGAGCGCTTCAGCGACGTGCTCGACGCGCACAAGGAGCAGGCCGGGGTCCAGGCGGACGTCGACCTGACCGCCGACCACCTCAAGGAGGTCGTCGCGGAGTTCAAGCAGATCGTGCTCGACGAGACGGGCAACCCCTTCCCGCAGACGCCGCGTCGCCAGGTCGACATGGCGATCGAGGCGGTCTTCCGCAGCTGGAACACCGAGCGCGCCCAGCTCTACCGCCGCCGCGAGCGCATCGCCGACGACCTCGGCACCGCGGTCAACGTGCAGGCGATGGTCTTCGGCAACCTCGGCGAGACCTCGGGCACGGGCGTGTGCTTCACCCGCGACCCCTCCTCCGGTCACTCCGGCGTCTACGGCGACTACCTGCCCAATGCGCAGGGCGAGGACGTCGTCGCCGGCATCCGCAACACCCTCGCGCTCACCGACCTCGAGCAGCGCGACCCCGAGGCCTACAAGGAGCTGCGCGCCGCGATGCGCCGGCTCGAGACCCACTACCGCGACCTGTGCGACATCGAGTTCACCATCGAGCGCGGCAAGCTGTGGATGCTGCAGACCCGCGTCGGCAAGCGCACCGCCGGTGCCGCCTTCCGCATCGCGACCCAGCTCGTCGACGAGGCCCTGATCACGATGGACGAGGCGCTCGAGCGGGTCACCGGCGAGCAGCTGAGCCAGCTGCTCTTCCCGCAGTTCGACCGCGAGGCCGAGCGCACCCTCATCGCGACCGGCATGGGCGCCTCCCCCGGCGCCGCCGTCGGCGCCGTGGCCTTCGACAACGCGAGCGCCGAGGCCAAGCAGGCCGAGGGCAGCTCGGTGATCCTCGTGCGTCGCGAGACCTCCCCCGAGGACCTGCCCGGCATGATCGCCGCCGCCGGCATCCTCACCGCGCGCGGTGGCAAGACCTCCCACGCGGCCGTCGTCGCCCGCGGCATGGGCAAGTGCGCCGTCGTCGGCGCCGAGGACCTCGTCGTCGACGTGGCGAGCAAGGAGATCCGGGTCGGCGAGCACGTCGTGCGCGAGGGCGACACGATCGCCATCGACGGCAAGACCGGCGAGGTCTTCCTCGGCGACGTCCACGTCGTCGACTCCCCCGTGATGACCTACATCTCCGAGGGCATCGAGGCCGCCCGGGCGATCTCCGACGGCCAGGAGACGACCGAGCTCATCGAGGCCGTCGACCGGCTGCTCACCCACGCCGACGCCCGTCGCCGGCTCAAGGTGCGCGCCAACGCCGACACCGGCGAGGACGCCCAGCGCGCCCGCGACCGCGGCGCCGAGGGCATCGGCCTGTGCCGCACCGAGCACCAGTTCCTCGGCGAGCGGCGCCAGCAGATCGAGCGGGTCGTGCTCGCCGAGACCGACGAGGAGCGCGATGCCGCCCTCGCCGAGCTGCTGCCGGCGCAGATCGAGGACTTCGCCCAGCTCCTCTCCGCGATGGACGGGCTGCCGACGACGATCCGGCTCATCGACCCGCCGCTGCACGAGTTCCTCCCCGACCTCACCGACCTGACGGTCGAGGTCGCCCTGGCGGAGGAGCGCGGCGAGGGTGGCCCCGAGATCGAGCGGGCGCGCGCGCTGCGCGACGCGGTGCGGGCGATCCACGAGTCCAACCCGATGCTCGGCCTGCGCGGCGTGCGCCTCGGGCTGAAGATCCCCGGCCTCTTCGGCCTGCAGATCCGCGCCATCGCCGAGGCCGTCGTGCGGTTGCGTGAGGAGGGCAAGGACCCCCAGCCGGAGATCATGGTCCCGCTCATCGGCTCCAACCGTGAGCTCGTCATCGTCCGGGCCCAGGCGGAGGAGATCATCGCCGAGGTCGCCGAGGCGCACAACCAGTCGATCGACCTGCCGATCGGCTGCATGATCGAGCTGCCGCGCGCGCCCTCACGGCCAACCGCATCGCGCAGACCGCCGACTTCTTCTCCTTCGGCACCAACGACCTGACCCAGACGACGTGGGGCTTCTCCCGCGACGACGTGGAGACGGCCTTCTTCCCGAAGTACCTGGAGAACGGCGTGCTGACGATCTCCCCCTTCGAGACCCTCGACGCACTCGGCGTCGGCGAGCTCGTGCGGATCGGTGTCGACAAGGGCCGGAGCACGCAGCCGGGCCTGAAGACCGGCGTCTGCGGCGAGCACGGCGGCGACCCGGAGTCGATCCACTTCTTCAACGAGGCCGGCCTCGACTACGTGAGCTGCTCCCCCTTCCGCGTCCCGGTGGCGCGCCTGGAGGCCGGCCGCGCGGTCGTGCTCACCGACGACGTCGGCACCCGCTGACCGGACCTCGTCCGGGCACGTCCGGGCCTCGAGACCGCACAGGGCGGGACTCCCGACGAGGGGGTCCCGCCCTTCGTCATGCTGGCCCGGTATTGAACCGGTAGCCCCGGGAGCCGGCGGGCCCCTTGGACTGCTGCCGGCTTCCAGGGCTACCGGTTCAACACACAACCTTCATGACGCATGGGCGTCAGTACCTCGTCCGGGCACGACGAAGGCCCCGCACCACATGGTGCGGGGCCTTCGTCACGTCCGGGCTGGATTCGCCCCCGGACGGTCGCGCTCAGCGCGTGGAGAGGACCGGGTGGAAGCGGTCGCTCATCCGGTTGTCGTAGGGCGCGTTGTAGCGCGGCGCCGACTCGGCGGAGACGATGAGGTCCTGCTTGGACGTGCGGGTCTCGTCCTGGGACATGGCGGCCAGCTCGGCGGCCATGCGGGTGTGGTCGGAGTCCGGGCCGGCACCCCAGTGGCGGTTGGCGGCGGGACGAAGGGCGTTGATGTAGGTCATCCAGAGCTTCTCCATGGCCACAATGATGTCAGCGTCAACTATCCGTGACCAATGCAGTTTTGTGGCAGATCATGCAGGTTTGCTTCATCATCGGCTACTCTTCCGGGCATGGTCGACGCCCACCGACTCCGGACCTTCTTGTCCGTCATGGCCTCCGGCTCGGTCAACGCCGCCGCCGGGCACCTCGGCTACTCACCGTCGGCGGTGAGCCAGCAGATCGCCGCGCTGCAGAAGGAGACCGGGCTCACACTCTTCACCCGCCACGGGCGCGGGATCGAGCCCACACCGGCGGCCCACACGCTCGCAGCGGAGTCCGAGCAGCTCATGACGGAGCTCAAGCGGGTCGATGCCGTCGTCGACGACCTGCGCGAAGGGAGCACCGGCTCGCTGGCGATCGGGTACTTCGCGTCGGCGGGCTATCGGTGGATGCCGCAGCTGGCCAAACGCCTGCAGGCGAAGATGCCCGAGCTGACCCTGCAGATGGTCCTCACCGAGGGCTACCCGCGCGGCGAGGCGCCGATCGTCGACATCGACGTCGTGCCCGCCGACCCCACCACCTCGGTCCGGGCCGGCCACCTCGTCACTCCCCTGATGACCGACCACTTCGTCGCGCTCGTGCCGGCCGACCACAAGCTCGCCGGCCGGCGCCGCGTCGAGATGGCCGAGCTCGCCGACAGCCCGTGGATCAGCAACGACATCTCCGCCGGCATCACCCAGGACATGGTCGACCGGGCTTGTCGCGCAGCGGGGTTCCGGCCCCGCTACACCGTCGAGGCGCAGGACCACTACACGGCGACGGCCTTCGTCGCGGCGGGCGTGGGCATCACGGTCCTGCCCGACCTCGCCAGCCGCTCGATCCCCAAGTCGGTGCGCCGACTGCGCCTGACGAACCCCAACCCGGTGCGCGACATCGTCGCGCTCACCGCGCCCGTGGCCCGGTCCAACGAGGCGGCGAAGCTCGCCGTCGATCTGCTGCAGCAGATCGCCGCCGCCTCTGCCCGGCGGCGGTGACACCCCCTTCGGCTCTGGGCCACTCCTCGCGCAGGATCCCGTAGGTGTAGCCGTCGACCCAGCCGAGCTCGGCGTGCCACGAGTCCTTGACGCCGTGCTGCTCCCTGCGCATGCCGATGCGCTCCATGACCCGCCACGACGGGGTGTTGTCGGCGAAGCAGCCGGCCGTCACCCGGTGCAGCCCGAGCTCGTCGAAGGCGATCGACAGCAGGCCGCGCGCCAGGTGCGTGCCGTGGCCGCGACCGGCGTGCGCGGGGTCGATGGTGTAGCCGAGACTGCCCTGGGCCCGGCTCCAGATGTCCTGACCGGCGTGGACCTGACCCATGGCGTCCCCGATGGACAGCGAGCCGGTCCCCACGAGCTGACCGTCGACGTGTGCGGCCACGCCGAGGCTGTCGGGGTCGTCCTCGAGCCAGCTGCGCGTGTACGTCTGCGGGTCGACGGTCGTCAGCAGCAGCCACCGCGTGACCTCGGGGCTGTTGCGCCAGGTGAGTGCCTGCGCGATGTCGTCGGGTGTCGGTGGGCGAAGGGAGAGTGGCCCGGCCTGTCGTGGCCAGGCGAGGTCGGCGACCTTCACTCGCCGGACCCCGCCCAGGACCGCTCGACGAGCTCGCGCAGGACGTCGGCGTCGACGTCCTCCAGTCGCTTGATGTAGACGCATCCCTTGCCGGTGGTGTGCGTGCCGAGGCGGTCGAGCAGGTCCTCGTTGGACCCGTAGAAGGTCAGTCCGTAGAGCGTCAGCGCTGCCTTGCGCGGGGCGAGGCCGATGCGGAACCACTCGTGCTCCTTGCCGTCGGCCGTCGTGTAGGGCTGGGCGCCGAAGCCGATCATCGACGGCCCCCACACGACCGGCTCGGCCCCGGAGACCTCGCGCATGAGGTCGAGCACGGCCTGCGCGTCCGCGCGGCGGCGCTCGTCGGCCACCGTCGCGAGCACCTCGTCGGGAGCAGTGTCGGTGGGCTTCGTCTTGCGGTCGCTGGCCATGGACCGAGGCTAGTCCGGTTGGAGGCCGTCACTGAGGGACGCGAGCGCACGCACCCGCGGCCGGGGCTGGCACAGCCCCAAGTCAGGACTCCGAGACGGACCTCGCCACGTGCCCTAGGGTTGGGAGCCAAACCTAGGGGGGTTACGTGCCACAGTTGACACATGGAGCCGACGTCGAGCGACTGCACGACATTGCGGCATCGCTCGGCGAAGAGTGCGAGAAGATCACGACGTTGAGTCGACAGGGGTCAGCAATGGCCGACGTTCTCAACTCGAACTGGTCCGGTACGGACCAAGCGACCTTCCAATCCGAGTGGTCCGCATCCGTCACCGCCTTGACGTCCGCTGCCAGTGCACTCCGTGCGTGGTCCGCGCGCCTCCTAGAGCAAGCCGAGGACCAGGTGCAGGCAAGCACAGCCGCACGTGGAGGCGCGGCCAGCGGGAAACCGGCCCCACTGACCGGTCAGCCGCCGGCCACGCCCGGGCCCACGACGTCCAGAGGTCAGTCCGCGCAAGCGACCAGCACGTCACAAGCGGCTGTCGGCAGTCGAGCTCCTGATGTCAACAAGGTCGACAATCAGGTGGTCGGCGGTACCGGCGGACCAGACCCGCACCGACCCGACGGGTTGGGAACAGGGAGACCTGGCACGGCTGCGCCGACCAAGCCGAGTGCACCTGCATGGACTCCACCCGATGGAGGCGCGGGCAAGCACGACTCCCAACCGGTGTCGAAGGACGCGCTCCAGACTCTGGCGAAGGCGCGCGGCATGGTGGCTGGAGCGAGAGTCAAGGGTTGGGACGACGCGGCCAGACACATGGACCACTACCTCGACGGATCCGGCGAGCCACTCGGGGTGGACGTGGACGAGTTGATCCGAGACAACGGCACAGTGGCCGATGCGATCAAGCAACGCGAGAACGATGTCGCCTCTGCCGCCGTGGAGAAGGCTCGCAAGGAGGGCGTCCACGGCCCCGTGACCTACCCGGTCAACACCACGTGGGCTCACACCTTCGCCGACAACAGTCAGAACTGGTACTACGCGACGAACGGCATGGCACACAACGCGGCCGGTCACGTCACGGTCTACCCGCCTGACACGCCCAACGGGAAGTGGCGCTACGAGATGGAGACCCAGGTCAACTACCGGGACCGCTACAACTTCGACGACGGGAAGTCTGCTCCGGTGAACGGAGACACCGTCCCGGACAAGGACCTGGCCGACCTGCACCGCGCCGGCTTGGCCAAGGAGTACACCCTGCACGGCACCTCATCGACCGACGTCGGTCAGGCAGCATCTCGTGAAGGTGCTCGCCATCTCCGGGGCCACTCTCCTCGCGGCCGCGTGCACCGCCGGCTGGCCGAGTCCGCCGCCCACCACCACCCCCACAACGTCGAACGTCGCGCTCGAGACGTCACCGCGGAGGTCGGGATCGCTCTCCCAAGGGGCGCCGAGGTGACGAGCACCCACAACATCGCGGATGAGCCGACGACGTACCGCATCATCTTCACTGCCCCTCACGACTCCGTGCGCGCTTGGTGTGCCGACGAGATCGGAAGCGACCTCCCTGCAACCGGTCTCACGGAGCAGGACCAAGAGCTGCTCGGGGTGGACTCGGCTCCGGAGGGAGCAAGGATCTGCTCCGCGCTCTCGAGCAACCACACGTGGCAGCAGACCGCACTCGTCACCACCGACACCCCGGCGAAGGTCCGACTCGCGGTCTACCGAGCGTCATGACCGCGGCCTCGAGCAGGCTGAGACAGCACAGAGGTGGATCCGCTCTTTCAGATCCGGTCCCCGGTCTCACGCACCTCGTGGCTGAGCCCGGAACTCCACGTCGCGGAGGATCTCGACGATGTCGTCAACTGCGCTCTCGTCGACGATCAGCTCGACGAAGCGCACCTGGTGGACGTCGAAGCGCGCACCGTCGAGGTAGCCACCGAAGGCCTCCTTGGCCGCTTCGCGGTCGAGCCCGACGAGCGACCTCACGAAGAGCCCGAGCCCGCGCGCCTTTTCAGCCGCCCGCTCCACGTCCGCGGCAGCCCCGGCTCCGCTCTCCAGCAGCATCTGCTCGAGCGCGCTGAGGTCACCCTCGGTGAGCTGCCGGTTACGCCGCAGCCGCTGCAGGGCGATGTTGCTCTCGTGGGAGCGCAGGTAGGCACTGGCCTTCGCGCGGAAGCGCTCCATGTCGGTGCCCGGCACCGTCCCGGGCAGCGTCACCTCGGTCGCCTCACCGAGCTCGTCGGCGAAGTCCGTGTAGACCGGGTTGCGTTTCGTCTTCTCCACCAGGCGAACGAGCGCCCGCAGCTTCAGGCGCATCTGCTCGAGCATCGGGAGCGTCACATCGACCCACCACTCGTCACCCGCCACGGGACGAGATAACCGTCGGCGACGGCTTCGTCGAGGCTGTAGGCACCGGTCGGGACACCGTACTCGAGCTGGAAGAGCCGGTAGGTGTTGTGGTCGACCTCGTCCTTGGGCGTGGCGGTCAGCGCGCGAACCGGCCCTGCGACCACAGTGGCGTGGCCTGCCAGCCCTCTGGGAACCCCATCTCTCCCACCGACCGCCCGGGCAAATCTTGGAACGTGTCCTCCACGAGATTCCTGACCTTGGAGGTCCAAGAACTCCCGGGCGACGTCCCCTGCAGCAGGTAGCCCATGAGGGTGAGCGCACCAAATGCTCGCTCGCTCTGCCCCTCGGGCAGGCACTCAAGGGCGTCGATCGTCCTCAGTCCAGCCGTCCCAACAGGGGTGAAGGACCGATTCCACACACGGCCATGGTGCGCTGCGCTGTTCCGGATGACAGTCAAGTGCTCGAGCCAACGTGCCAGCGGATGCACCTTTCTGCCCTTCTTCCGCTGGTTGGCAGTCAATCTTGCTTCGTCGACCCGGACGCCAAGGCGCTCCGCAACTGTCCACTGATCACGAACGAGCATCCCGTCGTAGAGCTTGGAGACGTCCGAAAAGTCCAGGACCTCCGTCAGGACCCAGATCGGCACCCGCCCGCCGTACTTCTTCTCGTAGTGACGGATCGGCTCACTGTGTCTCTTGGCACGATCAACGCGCCGCCGTGCTGTCGCCAACCACTCCGAGTGCTCGAAGGCCGGGCGGAAGAGGCTCGGGTTCTCATAGCCCAATGGGTCGTGCTCCGCGATGCGGTAACTGACCCTGCTCCGCAGAGCCACCTCGATGCGCTCGACCCCGTCATGGATCTGGGTCCTGAGCTTCCGGTCAAACTCATACAAGCGGACGACGTCGTCGAACCTCGCATCCTGGACGAACTGATCCCCACGGACGCCTGTGTTGAGTGCCCGGTACGGGTACCAGTAGCCGCTAAGGCGGTAGTACCCGACCACCGTTAGCCACCGCTCAGCTTCGTCTCGATCCAGCATCATCCCACGCGCTCGCAGCAGCTCGACCTGCTTGCCGATCGTGGTGAATGGCTTGACCACCTGCTGGGCCATGCGTCCCCCTACATAGAGATCCAGCCCGCACCAAGCGAACTTGGGCGGGCTGAACGATTGCGGACAACGCTACCATCCCCAGGCGTCAGCCAGAAGCGCCCGGCGCGGTTTCGAGGCTCGGCCGCGGGCGGCCTCACACCTCACCCAGCGAGGGGGCGCAGGTCGTGGTGGACCCAGACGTTGGGCTCGACGTAGACCGCGTGGTCGTTGGCCAGGTCGACGTGGACGGGGGCGAGGCCCCCTTCGACCTCGACGGACCCGTCCACGTCGAAGGGCAGACCGGTCCACTCCCGCCACTGGGCCAGCGTGCCGGGGATCGTCATGGACAGCGGCGCCACCTGCACGATGCGGCCGCCGAGGCGCACGTGGGCGCGCAGCCATGGGTCGACCGGCAGCCCGTCCTCGCGGACCCGACGCGCGTACTCGTCTGCGGCAGTGCGGGGTTCGAGCCACTTGCGGGTCGGGCGGACCGGGCCTAGGAGGTCACGGCAGCCGAGCGCGGCATAGCGACGCCGCGCCTCGGCGAGCAGCGCGCCGCTCAGCCCCTCGCCCCGTCGGTCCACCGCCACCCGGGCCTCGATGAGGCTGATCGTCGACAGGTCCGGGGCTTCCCCCTTCGCCGCCAGCCACTCGGCCTCCTGCATCGCGGCATCCCAACCACGAGGCGGCAGGTCCGCCAAGGCATGACCGAAGGGCACCGCGTGCAGCCGCGCTACCGCGGCCTCGCCCTCCATGACGACGAGGTGCAGCTGCGGGAAGGCGTCGACCGCCGCCTCGTAGGCCCGGTCCGAGGTCGGGTCCTGGAGCATGAAGGTCGGCCAGTCCCCCGCGATCGACCAGAAGGCGTCGACGAGGTCCGGCCGCTCGGCGAGCGAGTGCGTCTGCATCGGTCCATCCAAGACGAAGGGAGCCGCCCCGACCAGTGGGTTTTCGCCCGCGGGTCGAAGAAGGAATGCCCGCTCGAGCGAGCGTTCCTTCTTCGACCGGGCCGCGGAGACGCCTGCGCACGTCGAGCGGACGGGGAGGAGGTCCGGCGCAGCGTCAAGCCGAAGTCGAGAACGACAACGCGACCACGGGAGAACGAAGGACTTCGGCAGCGCGCCGGGCCTCCTCGCCGGGAGCAACCGGGCAGGGGCCATAGGCTCGGGGCATGACGGATCGCGACTTCCGCAACCTCTACCGCCACGGCTTCGCGCGGGTGGCGGCGTGCACGCTGCCGGTGACCATGGCGGACCCGCGGGCCAATGCCGCGGCGATCCTCGAGCGGGCCCGGCACGTGGGCGACCAGGGGGCGGCGGTCGCGCTCTTCCCCGAGCTGAGCCTCACCGGCTATGCCATCGACGACCTGCTCCTGCAGGACGTGCTGCTCCGCGAGGTCGAGGCGGCCCTCGTCGACCTCACCCGGGCCACCGCCGACCTGCTGCCGCTCGTCGTCGTGGGCGCCCCCCTTCGCCACCGCAACCGCCTCTACAACTGCGCGGTCCTCATCCACCGCGGCGAGATCATCGGCATCGCGCCCAAGGCCTACCTGCCCAACTACCGCGAGTTCTACGAGAAGCGGCACTTCGCCGCCGGCGCCGGCATCGTCGACGAGTGGTTCCGGCCGACCTTCGCCCAGGGCGAGGACGCCGCGGTGCTCGACGGCGTCCCCTTCGGCACCGACCTGCTCGTCCACGTCGACGACGTGCCGGGCCTCGTGGTCCACGTCGAGGTCTGCGAGGACATGTGGGTGCCGGTCCCGCCGAGCGCCCACGCCGCCCTCGCCGGCGCGACCGTCCTGCTCAACCTCTCCGCCTCCCCCATCACCGTCGCCCGGGCAGAGGACCGGCACCTGCTCGCCCGCTCCGCCTCGGCCCGGTGCAATGCCGCCTACGTCTACGCCGCCGCGAGCGAAGGGGAGTCCACCACCGACCTGTCGTGGGACGGCCAGACGATGGTCTACGAAGGGGGCGACCTCCTCGGCGAGTCCGAGCGCTTCCCCTCCGGTCCCCGCGAGACCCTCGTCGACGTCGACGTCGACCGGCTGCGCCAGGAGCGCCTGCGGCAGGGCAGCTTCGACGACAACGGCGTGGCCCTGGGGATCGGCTCCGAGTCGGCGCCATACCGCGACCTGCACCTCGAGCTCGAGGCACCCACCGGCGACCTCGGGCTGCTCCGCCCGCTCGACCGCTTCCCCTTCGTCCCCGACGACGAGGCCCGCCTCGCCCAGGACTGCTACGAGGCCTACAACATCCAGGTCTCCGCGGTGGAGCAGCGGCTGCGTGCCATCGGCGGCGCCGACTGGCAGCCCAAGATCGTCATCGGCGTGAGCGGCGGGCTCGACTCGACCCACGCGCTGCTCGTCGCGGCCAAGGCGATGGACCGGCTCCAGCGGCCGCGCACCGACATCATCGGCATCACGATGCCCGGCTTCGCCACGAGCGACCACACGAAGACCAATGCCGTCGCCCTCATGGAGTCGCTCGGCATCACGTGGGAGGAGCTCGACATCCGGCCCACCGCGACGCAGATGCTGCGCGACATGGGCCACCCCTACGGGCTCGACCCCGACGCCAACCACCCCGACGAGGTCTACGACGTCACCTTCGAAAACGTCCAGGCCGGGCTGCGCACTGACTACCTCTTCCGCATCGCCAACCAGCGCGGCGGCATCGTCCTGGGCACCGGCGACCTGTCCGAGCTGGCCCTCGGCTGGTGCACCTACGGCGTCGGCGACCAGATGAGCCACTACGGGGTCAACGCCGGCGTGCCCAAGACGCTCATGCAGCACCTCGTGCACTGGGTCGCCGACACCGGCCAGCTGCCGGAGGTCTCCGAGACGCTGCGCTCGGTCCTCGCGACCGAGATCTCCCCCGAGCTCGTCCCGAGCAAGGACACCGACCGGCCGCAGTCGACGCAGGACAAGATCGGGCCCTACGCGCTGCAGGACTTCACGCTCTTCCACGTGCTCCGGCGCGGGGACCGGCCGAGCAAGATCGCCTTCCTCGCGGAGCAGACGTGGTCGGACGCGACGAAGGGAGAGTGGCCCAGCTCCGTCGCCGAGGAGGACCGCGGCGCCTACGACCTCGCCGAGATCAGGAAGTGGCTCGTCGTCTTCGTGCAGCGCTTCTTCGACAACCAGTTCAAGCGGTCGGCGCTGCCCAACGGGCCGAAGGTGCTGCCGGGCGGCGCGGTCTCACCGCGAGGCGACTGGCGGATGCCCAGCGACGCGGCCGCCACCCGCTGGCTCGCCGACATCGAGGACAACGTCCCGGCGGGGTGAGCCGCCGGGGGCGGTCTGCCGCGAGCGGACCGCCAGGGCGGCGCAGAGGATGACGGCGATCCCGCCCACCAGCGTGAGCACGGTGACCTGCTCGTGGAGGAAGAGCGCCGCCCACGCGATCGTCATGACCGGCTGGGTCAGCTGGACCTGGCTCACCCGAGCCATCGGCCCGATGGCCAGACCGCGGTACCACGCGAAGAACCCGAGCCACATGCTGACGACGGCGAGGTAGCCGAAGGCCGCCCACTCCACGGGGCCGGCCTGCGGGGGCGCAGCGACCCACGCGCTCGCCGTGAGCACGGCCATGACCGGGCTGCTCACGACGAGTGCCCACGAGACGGTCTGCCAGGCCCCGAGCTCACGAGCGAGCAGGCCCCCTTCGGCATATCCCACGGCGGCGGCCACGACCGCGCCGAAGAGCAGGATGTCGGGCGCACCCACGCCACCCAGACCGCCGCCCTGGACGACGGCGAAGCCCACGGCGACCACGGCACCCACGATCGAGGCGATCCAGAAGGTGCGCGGCGGCCGCTCACCGACCCGCAGCACCGCGGCCACGGCCGTCGCTGCCGGCAGCAGGGCGATGACGACGGCACCGTGCGCCGCCTCGGTGCGGGTGAGGGCGAAGGAGGTGAGGAGCGGGAAGCCGACGACGACCCCGCCGGCGACGACCACCAGTCGCCACCACTGCGCGCCCTGCGGCAGACGCTGCCGGGTCCAGGCCAGCGCTGCGGCGGCCAGACCGGCCGCCACGACGGCTCGCCCTGCCCCCACGAGGAGGGGTGAGAGCGCACCGCCTCCGACGGCGACCCGGGTGAAGGGCACGGTGAAGGAGAAGGCGAGGACACCGAACAGTCCCCAGAGTGGACCCGAGGCGGGTATCGGAGTCGGCGGGGAGGCGATAGCGCTACTGTGCTCTCTCATGAACGACGATAGCAGTTCACGGATCGTCGACGAGCTCCGCACGTGGATCGCCACGGCTGCACCGGGGGCCCGCCTGCCGTCGACCCGCACGCTCGTCCGGCAGCACGAGGTCAGCCCACTCACCGTGCAGAAGGCCCTGCGCTCCCTCGTCGCCCTCGGGCTCGTCGAGACCCGCCCCGGGGTCGGCACCTTCGTGCGGGCACCACGGACAAGCCGTCCGCACGACTTCGGCTGGCAGACCGCGGCGCTCGGCGCGCCCCGCCGGCAGATCCCGGCCCAGTCCCGAGCCCTGCAGCCGGTGCGGCACGACGCGATCGCCTTCCACTCCGGCTACCCGGATCGCGACCTTCTGCCCGAGCGGCTCGTCCGGTCCGCCTTCACCCGGGTCGCTCGCACCGACGCGGCCATCGCCCGCCCACCGTCGTCGGGGCTACCCGAACTCCAGTCGTGGTTCGCGGCCGAGCTCGCCGCTACGACGCCCGCCTCCGTGTCGGCGCCCGGGCCGCAGGACGTCATCGTCGTGCCCGGCAACCAGGGCGGCCTCACCGCCTGCCTGCACGCGCTCGTCGGAGCCGGACGCCCCCTCGTCATCGAGTCACCGACCTACTGGGGCGCGATCCACGCCGCGGCGCAGGCGGGCGTCGAGCTGGTCCCCATCCCCAGCGGGCCGCCCGGCCCCGATCCCGACGTGCTCGCGCAGGCCCTCGCACGGTCCGGGGCGCGAGCCTTCTACGCCCAGCCGACCCACGCCAACCCGACCGGAGCACGGTGGTCGACCCAGCGCGCTGACGCGGTCCTCGCGGCGGTCCGGGAGCACGGCGCCTTCCTCATCGAGGACGACTGGGCGAGTGACTTCACGCTGACGGGCGAGGCCACGCCCCTCGCCGCCCGCGACGACGGGGGCCGTGTCGTCCACCTGCGGTCGCTGACCAAGAGCGTCGCGCCATCCGTGCGGGTCGCCGCCGTCACGGCCGCGGCGGCACACGAGCGCATCCTCACCGAGGTCCGCGCGGCCAACATGTACGTGAGCGGCGCACTGCAGGCCGTGGCCCTCGACGTCGTCACGCAGCCTGGATGGCGCACTCACCTGCGCTCGATGCGGCGTGAGCTCGCCGACCGGCGCGACCTGCTCGTCGCGGCGGTGTCGGAGCACCTGCCGTCCGCTCACCTGACCGCCATCCCCACGGGCGGTCTGAACCTCTGGATCCGGTTACCGGACGGGACCGATCTGGGGCGCCTGACGAGCGGCTGCGAGGCGAAGGGGGTGCTCGTCGCCCCGGGCGACGAGTGGTTCCCGGCCGAGCCGGTCGGTGCGCACCTGAGGTTGAACTACTCCGGCCCCAACCCCGGGGCCTTCGTCGAGGGCGTGCGCCTCATCGGCGCCACCCTCGACGAGATCACTTGATGCCGACCGACGCGCTGTCGGTGGCGGTGTCACCCTTGCCGTAGGTGTAGGAGCCCAGGCCCATCTTCGACATGACGACACCGACGACGATGGTCAGCACGGCGAGCACGGCCGCGACGACACCGAGCATCGGGCTGAGGACGACGACCGCCCACGTGCCCACGGCGCCAGCGATGATCCCGAGCGTCATGACGGTCCACCACGCGGGGTTCTGGGACTCCCCGAGGTCCTCGACAGCGTGCGGGCCGGTCGGGGGGTGCGAGAGACGCTGGTGCTTGTGCTTGCTCATGGCGCACATCATCCCATGCGGGCCGCGCCGATCGGCAAGGGCCGATCCCTCGCCATGCCGTCCGGCGAGGTCTACCGTGAGTCGGGTCACTACACCTGACGAAAGGACCCGGCACCGTGGCCGTGACCGACACCCTCGTGGACCATCCCCCGACGACCGGGATGGGGTGGGCGGACCACGACTTCCCGCACCCGCCGGGTCGTCGTCGGGTGCTGGGTGACGCCTTCCGCAAGGGCATGGACCCGACCCAGCCGGTGCAGAACATGCTGCGGCTCGGGGCCGATCTCGGGCCGATGTTCGAGATGCTCGCGCTGGGCCGCAAGTTCGTCTTCGCCCGCGGTGTCGACCTCGTCGGCGAGCTGTGCGACGACCACCGCTTCACCAAGGCGCTCGCCCCGGGCGTCGAGGACCTGCGGATGTTCGTCGGCGACGGCCTCTTCACCGCTCACAGCCACGAGCCCAACTGGCGGCTGGCCCACGACCTGCTCATGCCGGCCTTCAGCAAGTCGGCGATGCGCGGCTACCACGACGTCATGGTCGAGGCCACGGACGAGCTGATCGGGGTGTGGGACACGGCAGCAGGCGAAGGGAGGACCGTCGACGTCTCCCCGTGGCTGACCAAGCTCACCCTCGAGACCATCGGCCGGGCCGCCTTCAGCCACACCTTCCGCAGCTTCGAGACCGAGGAGGTCGACCCCTTCGTCACGACCTTCGTCGCGGACATGTCGCACGCGGCCTCCCGGTCCAACCTGGCGGGCCTGCCCTTCGCCCGTCGGTGGGTGCGTCGCCGGGACGCCCGCGCGCTGGAGCGTCACGCCCACATCGACCGGCTCCTGCGCGGAATCGTCGCCGAGCGGGAGGCGAGCGGCGACCGCCGCGAGGACCTGCTCGGCCGGATGATGCACGTGCCCG
The DNA here is from genome assembly GCF_057364645.1 of Janibacter sp. CFPM2_SD2. Classification (NCBI taxonomy): domain Bacteria; kingdom Bacillati; phylum Actinomycetota; class Actinomycetes; order Micrococcales; family Intrasporangiaceae; genus Janibacter; species Janibacter sp. CFPM2_SD2. The sequence continues at coordinate 16,460 of NZ_JBNFOF010000001.1, read as the reverse complement.
TCGACGACTCGGGCGACCTGCTCGAGGCGACGAACGTGCGCCACCAGATCCTCACCCTGCTCGTCGCCGGCCACGAGACGACCTCCGGCGCGCTCTCCTTCGCCCTCTACCACCTGGCCCGCGAGCCCGAGGTGCTCGCGCGGGTGCGGGCCGAGCTCGACGAGGTCCTCGGCACCGACCCCACCGCGACCCCGACCTTCGAGCAGGTGCCCAAGCTGCGCTACCTGCGCCGGGTCGTCGACGAGACCCTGCGCCTGTGGCCGACGGCACCGGGCTTCGCCCGCTCGCCGCGGCAGACGACGACGATCGGCGCCGACGGCTCGGCCGGCGTGCCCGGCGGTCTGCGGATGACGCCGCAGGACAAGGTGCTCGTCTTCATCCCGCTGCTGCACCGCGACCCCGACGTGTGGCCGGACCCGGAGCGCTTCGACCCCGACAGGTTCCTGCCGGAGCACATCCGGGCCCGGCCGGCCCACGCCTACAAGCCCTTCGGCACCGGCGAGCGCGCCTGCATCGGCCGCCAGTTCGCGCTGCACGAGTCCGTCATCGTCCTGGCCAAGCTGCTGCACCGCTTCGACCTGACGCCCGAGCCCGGCTACGACCTGAAGATCACCGAGCGGCTGACGCTCATGCCGGTGGGGTTCCGGGTGGGCCTGACCCGGCGCTGACCATCAGCCGAGGGTGCCGTCGATCTCGTTGGGCACCACCGGCAGGGCGCCGCTGCTGATGACCTCGCCGGAGTGCAGGTCGACGAGGTGCAGCTCCTTGCTCGCCGGGTCGGTGACATAGGCGGTGCCGTCCTGGACGTGCACCGTCGGCCGGGGCTGCTGCCAGTCGCTCGGCTCGGTCCACTCGTCGACGACGTCGACGGAGCGGCTCACCTCTCCCTTCGCCATGTCGATGAGGTGGAGCCTGCCGTCGGTGCCGAGGACGACGCCCTCGCCGTCGGGTCCGCGCTCGAGCGAGCGGAAGGAGTAGCTGGCCGGCAGGTCGACGAGTCGGAGCGACCCGTCGCGGGTGTCCGTGACGCTCACCCGCGTCGGCCGCTCGAGCTCGGCATCGGGGTCGGTCTTGTAGTCACCCAGGACGAAGGGGGACTCCTCGCTGCCCGCCTGGTTGCCGATGCGCCCGTAGTCGTCCGGGGCGTCGACCTTGGTGATGTCGTCGTCCTTGACGAGCAGCAGCCCGTCCTCGCAGCCGAAGACGAGGGCGCCACCCTTCGCGGCCGCCTCGCCGTGGACTCCGGGGCACTCGTCGGACGAAGCGACCCTCGCTCCCTTCGCGTCGCGGATGACGATGCCGGAGCGCTCCTCCGCCGTGCCGACCGTCGTGACGATCGACCCGTCCTCGCGCTCGACGGCCACGCCGTGGTGCGGCGTGCGCTCGGCCCGTTTCGTCACCTCGGGCTTCGCGGTGGCGCCGTCCCGCAGGGCGTCGGAGTCGAAGGAGCGGATGGAGCCGTCCCCGTCGCCGTAGAGCACGGTGCGCCCGTCGTGGACGACGACGTGACCGGGGTGCTTGGCGGGGAAGGTCATGTCGGTGAGCGTCGGCCGGGTCGAGTGGTGGTGGTCGTGGTCGCCGTGCGGCAGGGACCAGCCCCCGAGGTCGAGGACGCGGAAGCCCTCGCCCTCGGTGACCATGAGGTGCCGCCCGTCCCCGACGGGGTTGAGCCGGGTGAATCCGGAGAGCGGGAACTCCCCGAGCAGCTCGAGCGAAACCGCGTCGAGGACGATGACGCCCTCGTCGTGGGTGATCGCCAGGCGCGCCGCCCGGCTGCCCTCCTCGACGGTCTTGCCCGAGGGCTCACCGACCGAGGTGGAGACGTCGGCGGCGCGCGGGATCGCCGAGGCGGAGGGGGCGGCCGAGCTCGTGGCGGAGTCCGTCGTCGTCCCGGTGCCGCACGCAGTGAGGCCGAGGGCGAGCAGGGTCGCGACGGAGAGGATCTGGGTGTGGCGTCGTGTCGTTCGCATAAGTGAGAACGATTATCGTTTTAGATATAAAGGTCAAGTCGAGGCAGATTCCTTGACAGGCATATGCTTTGAGAGGAATATTCATCGCATGGCCACGCGCGACGTCTTCACCCTCCTCGCCGACCCGACCCGACGGCGGATCCTCGAGGAGCTGTGTGCGGGCGAGCGCACCGTGGGCCAGCTCGTCACCGCGCTCGGCACGCCCCAACCCAGCGTGTCGAAGCACCTCAAGCAGCTCGGCGAGGCCGACCTCGTCCGCGCTCGCGTCGACGGGCCTCGACGGCACTACGCCGTGCAGGCCGACCAGCTGCTGGTCCTCGACCTGTGGCTTGCGCCCTTCCGCAGGGCCTGGGCCGATCGGCTCGACGACCTCGAGCGCCACCTCGACACCATGGACGACCACCAGGAGCAGTCATGACCCAGTCCACCAGCACCCCGCTCGGCACCGTGACCCGCGACGGCGCCGCCGTCGTCCTCACCTACGACCGCCACCTCGCGCACGCCCCGGAGAAGGTGTGGCGCGCGCTCACCGAGTCAGAGCACCTGCACGATTGGTTCCCTGCCGACTTCGTCGGCGAGCGGGCGAAGGGAGCCCAGGTCACCCTGCCCTTCTGGCCGGAGGCGGACGAGCAGCCGGAGGACACCCCCACCCTGACCGGCGAGATCCTCGAGTGGGACCCGCCGCGGACCTTCGCCTTCATGTGGGACAGCGAGAAGATCCACTTCGAGCTCACGCCCAGCGACGAGGGCACCCGGCTCGTGACGCGGGTCCACGTCGTCGACCCGGCCGAGCGCGGCTGGCCGAGCAATGCCGCGGGGTACCACATGTGCCTCGACGCGCTCGCTGCCTCGCTCGACGGGCAGCGGATCGCGATCTTCGAGCAGGTCGGCATCCCCGAGCTCGAGGCCACCTACACCGCGCGCGGCTGAGCCTCAGCCCAGGTCGCGCCGCACCACCTTGCCGTTGGCCGTGCGGGGCAGCGCGTCGGCGAAGCGCACCTCGCGCGGTCGCTTGTAGGCAGCCAACCGCTCGGCCGCTCGCTCGACCACCTTGTCCCGCAAGGCATCTCGGTCGGTGACGTCCGGCGTCGGCACGACCCAGGCGCACACGATGCTCACCCCGTCGCCGACGTCGAGGGCGGCGACGGCCACCTCGGCGACGCCCGGCACCCCGGCGAGCGCCTCCTCGACCTCGACCGGGGAGACCCGGTAGCCCATCGCATTCATGACGTCGTCAGCACGGCCGTGATAGGTCAGGTAGCCGTCGGCGTCGACCTCCGCGAGATCGCCAGTGACGAACCACTCGCCCCGCATGACCTCGGCCGTCTCGTCGGGCCGCTGCCAGTAGCCGAGCATGAGGCCGGGGTCCTCTCGGTGGACCGCCAGACGGCCGACCTCGCCGACCGAGAGCTCTACGGGCGAGGACTGCGGGTCCTCGAGCACCTCGGGGTCGAGGACCCCGATGCGCCGGCCCGGCTGCGCCCGCCCCGGGCTGCCGGGCCGCACCGGCATGCCTGGCCCGGTCGAGACGAAGGTCGAGATCTCGCTCATGCCGAGCGACTCGTGCAGCGGCACCCCGGTCGCGGCGCCCCACTCCTCGAGCAGTGCCGTGGGCAGCGCCTCCCCGGCGACGAGCGCGGCCCGCAGGGAGCTCAGATCCCACTCCCCCGGGTCGCCGTGGCGCAGCAGGTGACGGTAGACCCCGGGGACGGCCGCGAGATGGGTCGCCTGGTGCGCGTGGACGATTCGCGGCCAGACGAGCCCGTCGCGCGGGCCGTCGTGGACGATGGCGGTCGCGGCGTTGGCCCACGGGTCGGTGAGCCCGACCCCGAGCGTGTAGGTCCAGTTGAGCGCCCCGGCGTGGAGCATGACGTCGCCCTCGCCGAGGCCGTACCAGCCGCGGTACATCGGGCGGCGGCCCCAGGCGCTGCGATGGGCGTGGACGACCCCCTTCGGCCGTCCGGTCGTGCCGGAGGTGTAGGTGATGAAGGCGGGGCGGTCGGGGTCACCGAGGTCGTGCTCGGCCCGCTCGCCGCCGGCCACCCACCGGTCGACATCGTCGGAGGTGACGACCGAGATGCCTTGCGGCACAGCGAGATCGAGGTCGGGATCGAGGGCCACGGCCCGGGCGCCGCTGTCTGCGAGCAGCCCGGCGGCCTCGTCGGCGGTCAGCTGCGCGCTCGTCGGCACGGCGACGAGCCCGGCCGCGATGGCCCCGAAGAAGACGAAGGGGAACTCCGCCCGGTTGCCCATGCGCAGCAGCACCCGGTCGCCCGGGTCCAACCCCAGCCCAAGGAACCCGGCGGCCACCGCACGCACCACGTCGTCGACCTGCGCGAAGGTCCAGCGCGAGTCCTCGTCGTCACCGTGGACGACGACGAGCGCGTCGCGCCCCGGTGCACGAGCGGCGGGGTCGGCGACGCAGTAGGCCGACATGCGACGGACGGGGACGGCACGCCGCACCCGGGCGACGGGCCGACGGCCAGCGCTGCGCTCACATCTCCTCGTGGCGGTCCGGGTCGGCGTCGAAGAGGCGCCCGTCGGGACGGCCGAGCGCGGTGATCGCCTCGGTCTCGGCCTCGGAGAGGTCGAAGCCGAGGACCTCGAGGTTGGTCCGCTGGCGCTCCGGGTCGCCGGACTTCGGCAGCGGGAGCGACCCGAGGTGCAGGTGCCAGCGCAGGACGACCTGGGCGGGCGTGACGTCGTGGGCCCGGGCGGCGGCCACCACGGGAGCCGCCTCGAAGATCTCGCCCCGGCCGATCGGGCTCCACGCCTGCGTCGTGATGCCCCGCTCGGCGTCGGCGGCCCGCTGCTCCGTTTGCGGGAAGGCGGGGTGCATCTCGACCTGGTTGCTCGCCGGAGTCACGCCGGTCGCCTCGATGATCTCGTCGAGGTGGGCGGGCGTGAAGTTGCTGACGCCGATCGAGCGGACCAGCCCCGCCTCGCGCGCCTCGACGAGCCCCTGCCAGGCCTGCACGTAGTGCCCCTGCGAGGGGTTGGGCCAGTGGATGAGCACGCTGTCGAGGTACTCGAGGTCCATGACCTGCAGCGAGGTCTCGATGCTCTTGCGGGCGCTCTCGTGGTCGCGACCGGGGACCTTGGTCTGGACGAAGACATCGCCGCGGTCGACGCCACTCGCCCGGATCGCCTCGGTCACCTCGCGCTCGTTGCGGTAGTTGACCGCCGTGTCGATGAGTCGATAGCCCACCTCGAGCGCCGACGCGATGGCGCGCACGCCGTCGTCCCCGCGCAGGGGGTAGGTACCGAATCCGAGGACCGGCACCGACGTGCCGTCCCCGAGGACGCGAGTGGGGATCTCAGCCATGCCCTCCACGCTAGCCCCGCGGTCCACCGGGACGAAGGGGGGTTCCGCACCCGCTCACGGCGGGTCTTCGACGCCAGCCAGCGGACGACGGGGACGGTATGGCCCGACTCATGAAGAAGTCCGGTCGCCAACTCTGCAAGACCCTAAGGTCTTGCAGAGTTGGCGACCGGACTTCTTCTTAGGGCCACGCCGTCCCCGTCGGGAGCCGACCAGGATGGAGGTCGGGGAACGTCTCCCTGGGCTCACCTACTCGCCGAGGACCGCGAGCAGCTCCCCCTTCGCCTGGGTGTACTCGGCCTCGAGCTGGTCGACGAGCTCGGCCACGGGGACGACGGAGTCGATGCCGGCGACGGACTGGCCGGCGCTCCAGATCTCCTTCCAGGCCTTGGGCGCGGTCGTCGAGGTCGTGCTCGGCGGCTCCTCGGCGTGCGGGTTGGTCACGTGGCCGAGGTCGACCCGCTCGGGCACCGGCAGGTGGTCGGGGTCGAGGCCGGCGGCGACGATGCTCTCGCGCAGGAAGTTCGCCGGGATGGTGCTGATCGACGGGGTGTAGACGATCTGCTCGGCGCTGTGCCCGACGAGCATGTCGCGGTACTCCTGCGACACGAGCGACTCGCTCGTCGCGAGGAAGCGCGTGCCCATGTAGGCCAGGTCGGCACCGGCGGCCTGGGCGGCGAGCACGTCGCGACCGCTCGACAGGGCACCGCTCAGCGCAAGCGGCCCGTCCCAGACCGCGCGCACCTCGCTGATCAGGGCGAAGGGGTTGAGCCCGCCGGCATGCCCACCGGCACCGGCGGCGACGAGGATGATCCCGTCGACCCCCGCGGCAGCAGCCTTGGCCGCGTGCTTGGCATTGGTGACGTCGTGGAAGACGAGCCCGCCGTAGGAGTGGACCGCGTCGACGACCTCCTTGGCCGCGCCGAGGCTGGTGATGACGAGCGGCACCTCGTGGGCGACGATCCGCTCCAGGTCGGCCTCGATGCGCTTGTTGCTGCTGTGCACGATGAAGTTGACGCCGTAGGGAGCCGGCTGCCGATCGCCGGGCTCGGCCAGCGAGTCCTCGATCTGGGTCAGCCAGCCGTCGAAGTCCTCGGTCGTGCGCAGGTTGAGCGCGGGGAAGGTCCCGAGGACCCCCGCGCGACAGGCACCGACGACGAGGTCGACACCCGACCCGAGGAACATCGGCGCGGAGATGATCGGCAGGCGCAGTCGGCCCTGGAGCTGCTGGGGCATCGTCATGGCCCCATGGTGGCAGTCGCTACTGGCGCTTCGCCGCGAGGGCCATCCCTCGACCCATGAGCGACCAGTACCGCGCGGGCAGCAGCCGGGCGACGGCGTCGAGCGCGCGGGCGTCGTTGCCGATGAGCAACCGGGGGCGCCGGGCGACGGCGGCCTCGATGATCTCCTCGGCGGCCCGGTCGGCCGGGTAGCGCAGCACCTTGTCGAAGGCCGCCCGTCCGCGCTCGGCCTCGTCGGGGTCGGTCCCCGCGGGGATCCGAGCGTTCTTGGCGATGCCGGTGCGGATGCCGCCCGGGTGCACGCTCGTGACCCCCACCGGCTGGCCCTCCGCCTCGAGCTCGCTGCGCAGCGACTCGCTGAACCCGCGCAGCCCGAACTTGCTCGTCGAGTAGGCCGACTGCCCGGGCGGGCCGATGAGCCCGAAGAGGCTCGAGGTGTTGACCACCTGCCCCTGACCGTTGGCGAGCATGAGCGGCAGCAGCGCCCGGGTGAGCCGGATCGGCACGAGCAGGTTGATCTCGAGCAGCCAGTCGAAGTCCTGTGCCGAGACGTCGACGAACCGGCCACCGACCGCGACGCCGGCGTTGTTGAAGAGCATCGTCACGCCGGCGTGCTCGTCGCGGATGCGGGCGATCACCTCGTCGGCAGCGGCCCGGTCCGACAGGTCGACGACGAAGGGGGTGACCCTCGCCCCGGGCGTCTCCCGGCCGATCTCCGCGAGACCCGCTCGAGGCCGGCGGCATCGCGGTCGAGGACGACGAGGTCGGCCCCGCGTCGGGCCAGCCCCTTGGCCAGGTGCTCGCCCATGCCACCGGCGGCACCGGTGACGACGGCCGTGCCGCCGGCGACGACGAGCTCTGGCCGGCTCACCGGACGATCTCCGCCGGCACCTCGGTGGCCGCATCCGTGGTCGGCCGTCGGCGAGCCCTCCTGCAGTCGCGCCCTGACCGGCGCCGGCAGGCACCTCGACGACGTCGCCGACGGACCCGTCGACATTGCTCGAGCTGCCCGGCAGCGGCAGCTGCGCCGGGGCCGCGGCTCCCTGGGGCAGGGACACTCCCTTCGCCCCGAGCGGAGCGAAGAACATGTCCTCGGTGACGTCGGCGCGGCCGAAGGCGATCTTGTCCTTGACGTAGCTCTGCGGCATCGTCCACGGGGCGCGGTCGCCGACCTTGGGGAAGGCCGAGACGATGCGCTGCACGTAGCCCGAGGTGAGGTCGAGGATCGGCCCGGCGGTCATGCCGTCGGGCGCGACCGGCACGGCGACGCCGAGGCCGTGGTCACGCAGGTGCACGAGCAGGCGGGCGACGTAGCGGCTGACGAGGTCGGCCCGCAGCGTCCACGACGCGTTGACGTAGCCGACGGTCATCGTGAGGTTGGGGACCCCGGCGAGCATGAGGCCGCGGTAGGCATAGGCCCGCTCCTGGGCGACCGGCTCGCCGTCGACCGACAGGCTCGCGCCGCCGAGCAGCTGCAGCCGCAGGCCCGTCGCCGTGACGACGATGTCGGCCTCGACGACGCGACCGTCGGTAAGACGGACCCCCTCGGGGACGAAGCGCTCGATGTGGCCGGTGACGACCTCGGCGCGACCGCGGCGGATCGCCGCGTAGAGGTCGCCGTCGGGGACGGCGCACAGGCGCTGGTCCCACACGTCGTAGGGCGGGGTGAAGTGCTCGTCGACGACCTCCTTGGGCAGGAAGGCGCGGGCCTGGCCGAGGACGATCGCATTGGCCGCCCGCGGGCGCTTGCGCGAGAGCTCGTAGAGGAAGGTCTGCAGTCCGAGGTTCTTGATCCGGGTCAGGGTCTGGACCCGCTGCGGGCTGAGCCGCTTGCGCAGGACCTGGACGAAGGGGTCGACCCCCGGCTGCGAGAAGACATAGCTCGGCGTGCGCTGCAGCATCGTCACGTGCGCCGCGGTCTGCGCCATCGCCGGCACGACGGTGACGGCGGTCGCGCCGGAGCCGATGACGACGACCCGCTGCCCGGCGTGGTCGAGGTCCTCCGGCCAGAACTGCGGGTGCACGACGGCGCCGCGGAAGTCCTCGACACCGACGAAGCCCGGGTCGTGCGCCTGCTCGTAGTCGTAGTAGCCGCTGCCGAGGTGCACCCAGGCCGCGCGCACCTCGCGCCGCCCGGCGGCGGTGTCGACCTGCACCGTCCACTCCTGGGCCTCGCTCGACCAGTCGAGCGAGACGACCCGGCAACCGGTGTGGGTCCGCTCGTCGAGCCCGCCCTCGCGGGCCGTCTCGCGGACGTAGTCGCGGATGTCGCCGCCGTCGGCGATCGCCTTGCGCCCCTGCCACGGGCGGAAGGGGAAGGACAGGGTGAACATGTCGAGTCCGACCGCACTCCCGGGTAGCGGAAGAGGTCCCACGTGCCGCCGGTGCGCTCCCGCGCCTCGACGATCACGAGGTCGACGCCGGGGTCGGCCTCCAGGATGCGGTGGGCGGCGCCGATCCCGGAGATGCCGGCACCGACGACGAGGACGTCGACGTGCTCCGGCAGCTCCCGGACGGCGGTGTCCTCGGGCGCGGTGGTCATGCGGTGCCTTCCTGCGGTGCGGCTAGTTGCCTCACCAGTAACCTACGCGTCGCGCGGCGGCCCCGCCAACACCTCGTTGAGCGCCTCGGTCGACGAGGGGTGCGTCCAGATGCCGTCGCGCAGCTCGCTCGCGGTCACCCCGGCGCGCATCGCCAGCGCCACGAGGTTGATCAGCTCCTGGGCGTCGACCGTGTGCAGCGCGGCCCCGAGGACGAGGTCGGTCTCGGGGTCGACGCAGAACTTGATCAGCCCATGGGTCTCGCCGAGGATCTTCGGCCGCGGCATGGCGGCGATCTTCGCCACCGGCTTCGCATGGACGGCGACGTCGACCCCCTTCGCCCGCAGCTCCTCCTCGCTCGCGCCGACCCGGCCGAAGGGGGCGAGACGAAGGTCGTCGTGGGGACGGCGACGCGGTCGGCGGTCGAGCGCGATCCGTCACCGGTGAGCAGCGAGAGCACGATCCGGTGGTCGTCGTAGGAGACATAGGTCTGCTGGGGGCCGCCGTTGACGTCGCCGGTGGCGAAGACGCCTTCGGCGCTCGTGCGCAGGTGCTCGTCGACGACGATCGCGCCGGCGTCGTCGGTCTCGATGCCGGCGGCGTCGAGACCGAGCCCCTCGGTCGCGGGGACCCGGCCGACGGCGACGAGCACGGCGTCGGCGACGAGCGAGCCACCCTCCCAGCCGACGGTGACGGCGCTGCCGTCGTCCTCGAAGCCGCTCACGGCGACGCCGGTGCGCACCTCGACACCGCGGTCGGTGAGGGCCGTGGTCACGGACTCGGCGACGTCGGCGTCCTCGCGGGCGAGCAGCCGCTCGCCGCGCTCGAGGACGGTGACCTGCGAGCCGAAGTCGGCGAACATGCTCGCGAACTCGAGGGAGATCGGCCCGCCGCCGACGATCGCCAGGCGCTGCGGGAAGGGGCTGACGTGCTGGATCGACGTCGAGTCGTGGATGCGCGGGCCGTCGGCGCCGGGGACGTCCATGCGGCGAGGCACCGCGCCCGTGCCGACGATGACCGTCTCGGCGGTGATGAGCAGGTCGTCCTCGCCAGCGGTCACGCGCACCCGGCGCGGGCCGACGAAGCTGGCCGCGCCGCCGACGACGAGCCGCACGGCGTCGACGGTCTCGAGCATGGCGCGGTTGGCGGCGTTGAGCTTGGCGATGAGGGCCTCGCGCGCGTCGACCGAGCGGTCGAACCACGCGGCCGGGTCGTCGCCCTCACGCCGCTCCTCGGCCTGGTGGACGAGGGCCTTGGTCGGGACGCACCCGATGTTGATGCAGGTGCCGCCGATCATGTCGGCGGCCTGCTCGACGATGGTCGCGGAGCGGCCGGCCCGGCCGAGGGCACCCGCGAGGGTCTTGCCCGCCTTGCCCCAGCCGATGACGAGGACATCGGTCTGAAGTTCTTCGCTCATGGGGCCGACGCTAGCCCCCCGGGCTCACGACGCGGGTGCCACCTCGGCGGCGCGGCCGATCGTCGCGAGCACGACGTCGACGACGAGCTCGGGGTGGTCGATCTGCGGGCAGTGCCCGCAGTCGGGCAGCGGGACGTGCGTCGCCTCGGGCAGCCGCTCGCGGGCCGCGCGGGCCTCCGAGGGCAGCAGCAGCCGGTCACCGTCGCCCCAGGCGATCGTCGTCGGGACGACGACGTGGCTGGTCGTGCGCAGGAAGGTCCCGCGGACGAAGTGCGGCCAGAAGCCCTTGGCCCGGCGCAGGTTGAGGGTGTCGCCGACCGCTGCCTCGACGGTGACCTTCTCCGGGTGCGTGTAGAGGGCGCGGAAGGCGAGCTTGCGGAACCACGCGTGGGCGGTGAGGCGGCGGTGCAGCGCCTCGGGCAGGTGGCTGCCGACCTTCATGAAGAGCAGGTTGCCCGCGACATTGGCCAGGTGCCACGGCGGGAAGAACCCGGCCGGCGACAGGGCCGTCGCGCTGCTCACGACGCCCTCACGGGCGGCCATCTCGAGGACCATCGCCCCGCCGAGGGAGTTGCCGACGACGTGCGGGCGCTCGATGCCCAGCTCGCGGAAGAGTCGCTCGAACTGCTCCGCGTGACTGCGCATGGACCAGCCGTCGGGGCGGGTCGGCCTCGGCGACTCCCCGTGGCCGGGCAGGTCCACGACGTAGACGTCGTGACCGCGTGCCGCGAGCATCTCCGGTACCTCACCCCATGCCTGTCGGCGGTGGCCGATGCCGTGGACGAGGACGACCGGCGCGCCAGTGCCGGGGAGGTGCGTGTAGGCGATGCTGCTCTGCATGAGTGGGAGGTTACTGGCCAGTCACCTCGAGCGCCAGACCCTGCACGAAGGGTGGGACCCGCCGGCTGGCAGGTCCCACCCTTCGTCGCTGGTGGAGCGGACGGATCAGTGCTCGTTGGGGTCCGCGTCCTGGTCGGCCTTGGTGGCGTGGACCGTGCCGTGCACGTGCTCCGGCGGGCCGTAGAGGGAGTAGACCTTGAGCGGCACGTCGCCGATGTTGGTGACGTTGTGCCACTGACCCGCCGGCACCATGATGATGTCGTCGTCGCCGACCTCGCGGTCGAAGGAGAGGTCGTCCTCGGCCGGCCCCATCTGGGCGCGGCCACGGCCCTCCTCGACCCGGATGAACTGGTCGTGGTCCTCGTGGACCTCGAGCCCGATGTCGTCGCCGGGCGCGATCGCCATGACGGTCAGCTGCAGGTTGGTGCCGGTCCACAGGGTGGAGCGGTAGTTGGAGTTCTGCAGCGTGGCCGACTCGATGTCGACGACGTAGGGGGCGGGGCCGTGGTCGGAGAGGTCGATCTGCTCGCTCATGCGCACTCCTGATGTGGTCGAAGGGGGATGACGGCGACGGTAGCGGTGGGTCAGGCCGAGGCGCCCACCGAGTCGGGGACGTCGATCTGGTCGCCGGCCTCGAGCGGGCCGTCGGCGGCCTTGGTCGCCGCGACCGCGGCCTCGTCGCTCGGGGCGCTCGTGCGGATCAGGTGGTCGAAGGCGCTCAGCGAGGCCGTCGACCCGGCACCCAGGGCGGTGACGATCTGCTTGTAGGGCTCGACCGTGCAGTCGCCCGCGGCGAAGACGCCAGGCAGGTTGGTCCGGCCGACGCCGTCGATGACGATCTCGCCGCGCTCGGAGAGCTCGACCGCGTCACCGAGCCACTCGGTGTTGGGCAGCAGGCCGATCTGGACGAAGACACCCTCCAGGGCGAGGGTCTCCCCTTCGCCGCCGTCGCGGGGCTCGACGACGATGCCGGTGACCTTGCCACCGTCGCCGACGACCTCGGTCGTCTTCGTGCCGAGGCGGATGTCGACGTTGGGCAGCGAGCGCAGCTTGCGCTGGAGCACCTCGTCGGCGCGCATCTCGTCCATGAACTCGACGAGCGTCACGTGACCGACGATGCCCGCGAGGTCGATCGCAGCCTCGACGCCGGAGTTGCCGCCGCCGATGACGGCGATGCGCTTGCCCTTGAAGAGCGGGCCGTCGCAGTGCGGGCAGAAGGTGACGCCCTTGTTGCGGTACTCCTCCTCGCCGGGGACACCCATGGTGCGCCAGCGGGCACCGGTCGCGAGGACGACGGTCTTGCCCTTGAGCGTGGCGCCGCCCACGAGGTCGATGACCGTCAGCCCGTCGTCGCCGGTCGACAGGCCGGCCGCGGCCTGGCTGCGGATCATGTCGACCTCGTACTCGCCGACGTGGCGCTCGAGGTCGGCCGCGAGCTTCGGGCCCTCGGTGTGCGGGACGGAGATGAGGTTCTCGATCGCCATCGTGTCGAGGACCTGGCCGCCGAAGCGCTCGGCGACGAGACCGGTGCGGATCCCCTTGCGCGCCGCGTAGATCGCGGCGGAGGCACCGGCGGGGCCACCGCCGACGACGAGGACGTCGTAGGGCTCACGCGCGGAGAGCTCCTCGGCCACGCGGGCGGCGGAGTCGCCACCGGACAGCTCGTCGACCTTGCCGACGATCTCGGCGAGCTCCATGCGGCCGGAGCCGAAGGACTCGCCGTCGACGAAGACGGTCGGCACGGCGAGCACGCCGCGGCGCTCGGCCTCCTCGGGGAAGACGGCGCCGTCGATGGCGGTGTGGGTGATGCCGGGGTTGAGCACGCTCATGAGGTTGAGGGCCTGGACGACGTCCGGGCAGTTCTGGCAGCTGAGCGAGAAGAAGGTCTCGAAGTGGTGCTCACCGGTCAGACCCTTGATCTGCTCGATGACGTCCTGCGCGGCCTTGCTCGGGTGCCCGCCGACCTGGAGCAGCGCCAGGACGAGGGAGGTGAACTCGTGGCCCATCGGGATGCCGGCGAAGCGGACGGACACCTGCGGGTCGGACACGCGGGTGATCGCGAAGGACGGGATTCGCTCGTCGAGGTCGCTCCCTTCGGCCACCCGGCGGGTGATGAGGTCGCTCATCCCCTCGATCTCGACGATCAGCTCGTCGAGCTCACGGGACTTGGGGCCCTCGTCGAGGCTCACGACGAGCTCGATCGGCTCGCGGAGGTTGTCGAGGTAGGCCTTGAGCTGGGTGGCGAGGTTCTGGTCGAGGGCCATGGTGCGAGCGACTCCTGCAGGGACGAAGGGGGTGTGGCTGGGGGTGGGTGGGGGCGGGCGGCGAACGCCGCCCCCACCAGAGATGCACCGTGCGTGACGGCGATCAGGTCGAGCGGAGAGGCTCGATCAGATCTTGCCGACGAGGTCAAGCGAGGGGGCGAGGGTCTCGGCGCCCTCTTCCCACTTGGCCGGGCAGACCTCACCGGGGTTGTTACGGACGTACTGGGCAGCCTTGACCTTGCGGACGAGCTCCTTGGCGTTGCGGCCGATGCCCTCAGCGGTGATCTCGAGGAACTGGATGACACCGTCGGGGTCGACGAGGAAGGTGCCGCGGTTGGCCAGGCCCTCGTCCTCGCGCAGGATGTCGAAGTTGCGCGAGATGGTCGCGGTCGGGTCGCCGAGCATCGGGTAGGTCACCTTGCCGACGGCGTCGGAGGTCTCGTGCCACGCCTTGTGCGTGAAGTGCGTGTCGGTCGAGACGGAGAAGACCTCGACGCCCAGGCCCTTGAGCTCCGCGTCGTACTCGGCGGCGAGGTCCTCGAGCTCCGTCGGGCAGACGAAGGTGAAGTCGGCCGGGTAGAAGAAGAAGATCGCCCACTTGCCGGCGATGTCCGCCTCGGAGAAGTCCTTGAAGTCACCGTTGATGTAGCCGGTGGCCTGGAAGGGCTTGATCTGGGTGTTGATGAGGGACATGCGTGGTCTCCTGTGCATCTCTCGGGTTCAGGTCGCTCCATCCGGCGCGGACTTGACCGCTCCGTTGATTGGAACGACTCCAGATTAGCCAAGGCCCTCCTTCGATGCAAACCGGGGCGGCGACATCGACGTGAACCCTGCGTGTGAAGGGCGCGAACTCACCCGGCAAGAGTCAGGGGGACCGCCCCAGCGGTCGGGATATCGCCAGCCGGTCCCGGATTCGGTCAGGTGGCGTGGCGCGGGTCACATCTTCCCGCCACCCTCGACTCACCGGCCGGACACCCCCGGCTCGCCACCGAAGGAGAACCCCATGACCTCGCGCAGCACCCTGATGCTCACGGCCGCCCTCGCCGGCGCCGGCACGCTCCTTGCCCCGGCCGCCACCGCGGCCCCCGTGCCGGACGGCGGGGTCTCCACGCAGGACCCGATGACCTCCTACGTCATGGAGCGCGACGGCAAGACCCGGGCACAGGCCCGCGCCTACCTGGCGACCAAGGACACCAAGCAGGCCACGCTCCGATCGCTCGAGGCGAAGGGGGTCACGGCCGACGGCGCGTGGTTCGACGGCACCCAGCTCGTCGTCGGGGTCGACTCCGCAGCCGACGCCGCGAAGGTCCGTGCCGCCGGGCTGCGCCCGAGCACCGCTGTGGGACAACGGGATCTGGATCGCGTCGCGGCCAAGGTGCTGGGCCAGGCCGGCGCCTCGAAGCACGTCGTCACCGTCGGACCCGACCTGCAGCAGGGCGTCGTCGAGGTGCGGATCGCCGCGGACGCACCCGACTCCCTTCGCCAGCGCATCGCGGCCATGGACCGGGTGACCGTGACGACCGCCGACGAGCTGACGACGCAGGCCGACGTCGTCCCGGGCCGGATCATGGACCTCTCCCCCGGGACCAACTGCTCGCTCGGCTACCCGGGCAAGACGTCCAGCGGCAACAACGTCCTGCTCACCGCCGGCCACTGCGTCGAGGGCCTGCCGGACATCCTCGACGCCAACGGCACCCACATCGGGCGGGGCACCCACACCCGCTTCCACGAGGGCTACAGCAGCGTCGACATGGGCCTGATGGACATCGACTCCGAGGACGTCGGCCAGCCCTACGTCGACAGCCGCGGCCACTCCGGGTACTACGCCGTCCAGGGCGCGAGCAAGAACGCGGTCGGCTCCGAGATCTGCAAGGCCGGCAACACGACGGGCTGGACCTGCGGCACGATCAAGGCCTACAACCGCACCGTCAACTACGGCGGCACCATCGTCTCCGGCCTCGCCGAGGCGAGCGTGTGCACGGAGGGCGGCGACTCCGGTGGCGCCTACATCGGCGTCGGCAACCTCGCCCAGGGCATGACCTCCGGCGGTCCCGTCGGTGCCGACTGCGGGTACAACCGCGGCTACGCGGCCGGCTCCTACAGCTTCTACCAGCCGGTCGTCGACGCGGCGAACTACTACGGCGTCACGATCGACACGGCGAACTGACCCTCCTCACCCACGCTCGACCCTTCGCATCCCCCTATGGCAATGCAGAGTCTCGATGTCGAGAGACCGCATTGCCGTAGGGGGATGCAATGTGGGGCCCTCAGCCGGACACGTCCGCGAGGGTCAAGGGCGTGCGCGAGCGAAGGGCGAGCTCGGCCACCTGGGCGAGGTAGAGCTCCGCGCACCCGAGGGCGTCGGCGAGCGGGTCGTGGGCGCGGTAGCGGGGCAGGCCGAAGCGCTGGCGCGCGGCCGCGAGCCGCAGCTCACCGCCCGCGGGCTCGGGTTCGGTGCCGAGCGGTCCCTCGAGGACCCGACGCTGCAGCCGCATCGTGTCCACGGACGGCGGGACGAAGGGGGCGCCGAAGACCCGCTCGCACTCAGCCGAGAGGAATCCGGCCTCGAGACCCGCGTGGTGGGCGAGCAGCACCCGACCGGCCAAGGCATCGAGCAGCCGCGCGAGGGCCTCGCGCGGTGGCACCCCGGCGGCCACCGCATCATCGGTCAGTCCGTGGAGGGTCGCGGACTCACCGACGTCCGCCCCCGGCCTGACGACGAGACGTCTGGCTCCCCCGAGGACCACGCCCAGCCCGTCGACGGGCACCCAGGCGACTCGGCGACGATCCGGTCCCTGCCCGGGGTCCCAGACCCCGTCGTCTCGAGGTCGACGGCGAGCAGCGGCAGCTCGGCCACCGGGGTCCC